>CP098529.1 GCA_030440445.1 Halomonas sp. KG2
ACGTGGTAAAGCTGATCGAGCTCAGTCAACAATATATCCAGACTGCGGCCATCTATGCACCAGCTATCCAGGCTGAACGCAACATGCCCTCCCCCCTGATCCAGCACCATACGAATTTCAAATTGCGGCCATGTTGCAATGTCGGCGCGCCGGTGAGACAGCTCGTGACGCATGGACTCCAGCTCGGATTCCCGCCGATGTGTCGGCATATCTGAGACATTGACGCAGGCAATGTCGTAGGCAGGCACCGACTCGAGAACTTGCTGCATCCCGTCAGGCAAGGCAATCACACGAAGCATGTCATGGCGTTGGAGCAACGTGTCCCAGGCTTGGCGGAATCGAACGGGATCCAACTGCTCGACACGGTACTCCAAGTAGATATGCATGGCTGCATCAGCAAGCGCTTCCTGTCGCCCTATCCAGTATGCCTGCTGCATATCCGTCATCGGGAAGGGCTCGTAGCGAGCGGAAGACACGGGCGTCATAAGCGCATCAGGTGCAACTTGCCGGCTTTCGTGGCTTTTCTTTTGGGATTTCTGTATCCGTGACAGAAGATCTTTGTTACCTGCAATGCCTCGCTTACTCATCAGTCGTCTCGCCCATCAGCCGTTCACATACAATTTCATTTAATTTGCGAGGAGTTCTGGACCCCATGAATTCAGACATGCTGATTGAAACACCCAGATCGCGTTTAACTGCTTCCTGGATCTGGATCGCGGTCAGTGATGTGCCGCCGTAAGAAAAAAAATCATCATCCGGAACTGCGCTGGGCAACCCAAGATACGTTTCCCAATACGAAACGAACAATGCCAGCAGTTGAGCCGAATCATCTTCGTTCAACTCTAGCACCTCTTCTTGCTCGTCAAGACCATTCGGTGCTGCCTGCGACAGTCCTGTTGCCGCAGTGACGGCCCCTCCAGCGCGTTCGGGCGTTGGTCCAATTGCTCCAGGCGCCCTGTTCTCGCCCTGCGTCTGTTTGGCATTGCTGGGACGATTGATCCATAAAGAATGTTTGCGAAACGGATAGCCCGGCAATACCACCTTGCTGACAGACTCGGGAAACAACGCTGTAGCCTCGGGCACCAATCCATTACCATATGCACTTGCGAGCGCCTCCAGGAAGTCCAAGTGTTCGGAGCGAGCCTGGCTGCACGATGGAATCGCCAGCAACTGCGACTTACGAACCAACCCACTCACCAGCGAGTGCGGGGAAATTTCAATTGCCATTGTCAGATGGTGAGCTGCTGTCGCCGCGGCAAGAGCCTCTGAGAACAAGGTTGGCGAAAGCAAATGCCTGGCCCAGTATGCAATATCGGTCGCATCCTCCAGACGCTGGCCGCTTAATGTGCTATATACAGGTATGGTCAATTTCTCGCCACGTAAACGGGGCGCACGCTGTACAAGGTAATCAGCTGCCTTCCGAACCATGGGTGAATGAAAGGCATGTGTCACATTCAACGGATACGTGCCTACACCCGCCTCCTGGCAACGCTGCATGAACGCGTCCAGCGCAGCCTGTGCACCCGCCACAACCTGCACATCCGTCGCATTGTGGGCAGCAACTACTAGCCCTTGCTCCAGCGAAGGCATACTGTCGAGTTCGCTGAACACAACAAGCATACTTCCCTGTTCACCGTCTATTGACTCGAATGCTAGACCCCGCAAGCGAACCAGTTGCAGTGCGCTATCCAGCGTCAAACCACCAGCCACACACACGGCCGCGATCTCACCAATACTGTGACCGAGCACACACTCTGGCATCAGCCCCACGGCACGCCAAAGTTGTGCCAATGCATATTGATAAATAAACAAGGCTGGCTGCAAAACGGCCGGACGATGCAAAGACCAATCGTTGTCATGCAACGGCCATATCAAACAGGCCTGTTCATCACCAAGCAACATCCGGCATTCGTCGACAGCGTCACGAAACGGTGCATAACGCCGATACAATTGCCGACCCATCTCCGGAGACAGCATCTCGCCCTGCCCACCAAAAACCCAGCCTACTCGGGTTTCATCCGCTGATCTGCTTACTGTCAGTGCATTCAAATCTGGCGTCTCACCAGCTCTGAGGACCAAGGCCGTTCGATATCGCAAATGCTCCCGGGTGATTAGAGAAGTCAACGATATGTTTGCATCGCCATGCGCCTGCCGATAAGGCAACCAACTCTCTATCAATGGTTTTATCTGTTCCGGTGAAGCAGCCGACGCGAACAAAATCTCTGGGTCTATGCCCTGCTTTTGCTGCGGCATTGATGCAGCGGCTGAAAGATGTTCCTCGACCACTAAATGTACATTCGTACCGCCGAACCCGAATGAACTGATACCTGCACGATGAGGGGAGTTCCCTTCCCGAGGCCAGGGCAGTTGTGCTGTATTGATTTCGAATGCGCGATTGTCCAGCTCTATGTATGGATTGAGCGAACGGAAATTGGCCATGGGAGGAATGGTATGATGGCGAATTGCCAATATAACCTTGACCAAACCAGCCAGCCCTGCGCACGCATTCAAATGACCGATATTTGCTTTAACTGATCCAAGCCGGCAAGGATGTTTTCGATCACGCACCTCTCCCCAGGCCAGTTTAAGGGCAGATAATTCGACGGGATCACCCAACCGGGTGCCCGTGCCATGCAATTCCAGATAGTCGATATCGTCAGGCTTGAGCTCCGCCTGAGCCAGCGCCATACGAATTGCCCTAGCTTGCCCTTCGACTCCGGGCGCCATGAAATCCTGTTTGCTCAGACCATCGTTGTTGATACCCACTCCAGCAATCACAGCATGAATCTGATCGCCGGCTTCAATAGCATCTTCATAACGCTTCAAAACCAGCGAAACGACACCGCTGCCATCAAGGGTTCCACTGGCGTCTGCATCCAGCGGCCTGCAGTATCCGTCAGAGGACAGAATATTATTTTCCTGATATAGATATCCGCGCCCCTGGTTCAGGATCAGGCCACTTACGCTGACCAGCGCCATATCACAATAATGCGTCAGCAGGTTCTGGCATGCGACGGCAACGGCAGACAAGCCCGTAGAACATGCTGTTTGTATATTAAGCGCAGGCCCGGTAAAGCCGATTTTGTATGCCAGCCAATTACCTACGAAGTCGCATCCGTTGGCAGTTTCTACCTCCAACTGTTGTGACAGCGTGGTGGACTGCGTATCTTGCATAATATGTGGGATCACGTTCTCATGATAATAGTGAGGCGGATTTTTCCCTGCAAACACACCCACCGAGCACCGATCGGCAATCTGCCGCGGCGCATAACCGGCATGTTCAAATGCACGCCAGGATGACTCCAGCATCAATCGGTTCTGGGGGTCCATATACCGGGCCTGCCTTTCATTGAAGCCGAAAAATTTATAATCGAAGGCGTCAATATCTGCGAACGGCATGCCTTTGGCAACGTAGTTCTTATCATCTATCAGTTGCGGGTTTTCTCCAGCCTCAAGCAAGGCGTCCCGTGAATAATCCACTGTTGCCGATTTTCCGGAAATGATCAGCTCCCACAGTTGGTCCAGATTCTCACATCCAGGAAACCGCCCATCTATTCCTACAATGGCAAGAGCGTCCTCGCGGTTCAAATGTTCCATCTTATCCCCTGGTTCATTGCAACTATTTGACTGAGATTCGGGCCCCGATCTTGCTCCTCATCTTGCGAGCGATTCTTGCTGAGAGCGCTTATCACCTAAATGTTAATACTAACAATAGATCAAATACGACTCATTCTCAAATATGTTTATAAAAATAATACTCCCTCTGTCAGCCTAGACATTATGAATTAACCTACCCTCATCAACGTCGTGGGTTGCGTTGATTATGAGGCAACACCATAGAGCCACTAACTATTGAGAGAGGCAGGTCATGAAACAGTCTAGTCTAACTCAGCCTTCCATTGTTCAGTCCGCCACTGCTGACCGGCTCAACACCGCCAGCAACATCCATGCCGCCTACACTGGTCTAGATGTATACCAGGAGAGTATATCTGTAGCCATCGCCGAACCAGGCCGTCAGGATCCAGAGTTCCGCGGTGAGATTTCCAACAAGCCCAAGTCCATAGATAAGTTGCTCTGTCAGTTGAGCCAACGCTTCGAGGAGCAGCCATTACTGTTCAGTTACGAGGCCGACCCTTGTGGCTATGGTATCTATCGCCAAATACGAGACAGTGGCCATGACGCTGAGGTCGTCCCCCATCTTTGATCCCCCAGCGAGCAGGAGATCGCGTCAAGACAGACCGGCGCGATGCGAAAATGTTGGCACGCCTGTCTCGCTCTGGCGAACTTACCCCAGTATGGGTCCCCCCATGAGCAAGAGGTGATTCGAGACCTAACGCGGGCTCGTGAAGACATAAAGGCCATCGAACTCAAGGCTCGACAACGCTTAGGCGCTTTTTTGCTACGGCATGGCAAGATCTACGGCGGCAAGGGCAAATGGGGCCTGCTCATTTTCGTTGGTTAGAGACGATCCGTTTTAATACGCACATTCAGCAAATCGTGTTTGCCGAGTACATCGATACCGTGAAGGACGCTCAGCGCCGTGTAGCCAGTCTTGAGAAGCAAATGGAGGAAGCTAACAAACTGGTCTCTGGCTCTTGTGGTGAAGGCGCTGATGGCGATGCGCGGCGTAAGCCTGATCACGGCAATGACAGTCCTCGCCGAACTCGGTGATATCAGTCGTTTCGACTCGCCTCGTCAGTTGATGGCCTATTTTGGTCTCATGCCCAGCGAGCAGGCAGTCGACCATCACCAAGACCGGCAACGGGCATGTAAGACGCGTGCTGGTAGAGGCTGCTTAGAGCTATCGCTTCCCAGCACGTAAGACGCGAACGATTCAGCGGCGGGCGGAGATAACCTCGCCAGCGGTTCAAGCCATCGCTTGGGAGGCCCAGAAACGCCTGTGCGGTCGTTACCGCCGACTACAGGCAAGGTGAAGCAACAGGTCGTCACGGCAGTAGCATGAGAGCTGGTTGGCTTCTTGTGGGCGATTGTTTGCGAAGCGATGAGCAAGCCACATGGAAGCCGGGCAACTGTATGACAAGTGTGCTCCAGTGCCTATGTATCAGGGAGCGTCGGGCCGGTGGGAGAACTCAGAGCAACTATGAGACCCCTACCTTCCGGAGTGGGGTGACCCTCACGCCTAGACCAGGGTGGCTCCGCGACGAAGTGATGACAGGTCGGTACCCAACCCACGAATACCAGAAAGATCCACCGTCGCTGATAGCCCTTTGCTTCCTGACCCATAGGCATTGATGACAACTGAATGAATTAGAGAGAACCGAACACTTGATAGGTCAATCCATACCAGTTGTCCGGTTGGCGATATCGCCTAAATCTAATCCAGAAGGAGCGGCATGGAGTCCTTGTGCCACGTTATTCTGCAGAGCGTAAATCAGCCGTCCTGAAGAAGTTGTTACCACCCCATAATCACAGGGCGGCATCGGTAGCGACAGAGGAAGGCATCTCTGACGCGACGCTGTATAAACAGTGTCGAGTAAAAGGAGTGCCTGTGCCGGGTTACACCCAAGGCGACAGCGAATGGTCGCCCGACGCCAAGCTAGCCGTGGTCATCGAAACCGCCACCCTGTCAGAAACAGAGTTTGGTGCTTACTGCCGCGAAAAAGGCCTTTATCCCGAGCAAATCTAGCAGTGGAAAGCGGCTTGTCTCGAAGGCGCTGGCCAACAAGAAGACCCGAACGGCGGCGAGGTGCCAAACGAAAATGCCTTGAGTACCGCAAAGCAGTTTATGAAAGCGCTAAGTGCCGGCATCCAGAGCGCTGGTCGGGCAACACCCGAAACTGGGAGGCACCTGGTTCAGTATCGCTCAACCCTAGCAAGCTGCAGGAAGTTGAGCGTAATAAACAGACTGCTTAGAGGCAGCCATTTGGACAACTGGGTTGAAAATCACCGATACGATGTTCACAAGTATAGTAGACTGAGTGTCCCAGCAATTTCCACGCCGACTCAGGCTCTGTTTTATCTGGCATTTCCAGAGCGCCTGACGGAACCTGCGGCTCGTATAATGGCTGCCCTGGTCGCTTGGAACATAATGCCTTTGGGTCGCCCTCGACTTTCATAGGCCATTTTTAATGCACTGCTAGTGAGCTCGCTATCCGGCGACAACGACATCGCCCAGCCAATCGGTTTTCTAGTAAATAAGTCAATGACAACGGCTAGATAAGCCCAGCGATTGCCGACCCAGAGATACATGACATCGCCACACCAAACGCGATTGGGCGCCACAACGTTAAACTGACGCTCTAAGTGGTTCGGTACGTCAACATGTTCATCACCTGTTTGCTTGTAGGTGTGCCCAGGCACTTGGCAGCTAACCAGGCCAAGCTTTTCCATCAAGCGGCCAGCGCGATAGCGACTTAACGGCACATCCTGCCTTGTCGCCATCTCTGCAATGCTGCGAGCACCTGCAGAGCCTTCACTCTCGCGAAAGAGCTCTCTGACCTTGGCTATTTCCTTGGCCTTCGTGGCACACGCAGGCCTTTTTGAACGTTGTACCCAGTATTTAAAGCTACTGCGATGCACGCCAGACACGTCACACAGTTTTTTTCACTGGGTAGCTCGTCTTGAGTTTCTCGATCAGCGAGAAGTGTTCAAGGAGTCCGACATCAAGAGAGCGGTGCCTCATTAACTATTTCCAGCGTCCAGGCTGGCTATCTCTGTTTCCAAACGATAGATGCCCACCGTGAATGTATGGCCTTCCACTTCCAATCTTTCGTTGAGCGGGCTATCGACCAGGTTCGGCTCATCTTGCATCACGGCTACTCCTTAGACCTTCGTTTTCTGGATGGCGGCTCGAACGTAACGACGCTCGCCGATAATGTTCGAGCGCTTGTGTGACGCCTTCATCTCTCGGACTAGAGACGCTGACGCAAACATACGCGCTTCCACATCAATGACGCGCTTGCCTCGCTTCTTCTCGACAAACTCAACGTGTGAAAGCAGCCCTTCTGCCTCGATCCTTTGTATATGCTCACGGAACTTACGGCGCGCATGATACGGGCTCTTGTAATTCAGAAGCCCTGTCGTCTCCTGTAAAGACGACAATTTGAGCGAGTAAGGTGTCTGCTCAGAAATATTACGGCCATTGAGCAACAACAACTTGATGATGGCATGACCGACGTGCGTTTTAACTTGAGCAACACGAAACACGTTGTACTGCTGATACAGGCCCGCATGAATGCCCAGGCTGATAATTGGGTGAAACCTTGCCGTCCAGAAACCGTTTCGATCATGGGCATCAAACCCATTCTGCTCAAATGACACAAGCTCAGGAAGAATCGCCCCTCGCGCATTGATCCCCCCTTTTGAGGTCGACCGAACAGACAGATTGCACTTGTTCAATACTTCCAAAGAGCGCATCAGGGCTGGGTAGCTACGCCCCCTCCCCCAATGCTTGAGCTGTTGGATTAGTTGGTTAATCGTGAAATACACCCCATAACTCGGCAATGCGGCATGGCCTTTCGCCGGTTTATGGGATATGTCCGCCGGTTGAAGGATATCGCCGTTATCCATTGCTAGCTTGACCAGCGCCAGCTCCACAAGCTCATCGGTATTATCGGGGTAGCAAAAGATGGTCTGCTGAACGCCGTTGGCTTCTGTCCGGATTTGTGCCGGTGTCATCTCAAGGGTGTAATGCTCGCCGCTGTCTTCAAACGAATAGTTGACGATCCCCATTTCCTTCGCGTCAGGGCTGTTATTGATCCCCTGGATATCGCTGCAGTTGTAACGGGGTATTCGCTCCCAAAACTGCATCAGGTTGGACACATTGGCGCGTTCTTCCGGCGTGTTTGTCAGCGTCGACTGGAAATCACGAAGGGACTGCCCTTCAGGCGTCAGTGCTGCGTCAGGCAGAACATCCGGCTCGGCCAGTTTGAGTGTCGGTACATTGGCAACGTCTTCAGCCTGCCCACTTTCCGGCATGATCGAATCAAGATCGAGCGACAGGTTCGTCGGCGGTGCGTCCGATTGATCGGCTTTACTTGTTTTTGATTTGCGCAGGTCGCTAGTGACCTTCTCCCAGTCCGTGCGAGGATGCTGTGCCATGTCCATTCTCTGATTCGGTGAGTACGGCTTTATGGAACTGAGTGTAGCGAAGCGAAGCTGCTCCTTCTATGTACGCTCTGTACACATTCAGCACTTTTTTGTCGCACCCTGCTTCTAAGTACGCTCTGTACAAGTTTTTAACGTGAGAACACCTGTATATTCTATGTACGCTCTGTACACATTCTACAGCGTGAAGCGTCTCGCGGGGACATAGCTTCTTTCTGATTGGAGTCTCCAGAGCAAACCATCGGGTTCTATGTACGATCTGTACATGTTTCTATGTACGACCTGTAAATCTTCTGAGTTATCCACAGATTTTGGGGGTAACTCAGTGAAAAAAGCTGCCGTCCTATGTACGTTCTGGACGGGTTTGAGGTATTTCAGGGCTTTGTATGTACGCTCTGTACACGTTTCTATGTACGCAGTGAACAGGTTTCTATGTACGTTCTGTACAGGTTACTCAGGGCAGTAAGACCAGACACCGCTTTCTATGTACGGAGTGGACAGGTTTCTATGTACAACTCGAACAGGTTTCTATGTATGGAGTGAACAGGTTTCTATGTACAGAGTGGACAGCTTTGATCACTAACCAACTGTCAGAAATAGATATTTTTGAGCCTCCTTCTTTCCTTTTATCCTTTTTCCCTTTCCATATATCTTTTAGTGATTGCAGCCCAACCCTGAAGAAGCAATGTCCTCTACGCGGCTATCACTCAAACCACTAACAGCAGCAAGCGCGTCAAGCGATGCCCAAGGCCAACCTTCGACAATCGCTGCTGCCCTGCTCTCGCCGACATGGGGCAAATCGTTTAATTCATCCGCTGGCGCTGAATTGATATCAATACAGGCATTTGTTTCGGAAGATGCCACCACTGTAGCGTTATCAAGTAAGCGCAAAGACGCGCCTTTCAAAGCAATCCATACAGGCACATGATCAGAAATCACATCGCGGGCAAATCCGTGATTGATCCCCCAGCGCTCAGGAAATCGCAGAATGCCTTGGCCGATTACTGACAAAGACGTGCCTTCCTACAAGAATATGTAATCGTAATGATTGGGATACCGGCCCTCTGTCGTGCTAATCGTTGTACCTCTGTACCTCTGTACCTCTGTACCTCTGTACCTCTGTACCTCTGTACCTCTGCCATCCTCGTATGCCGCTTCAACACCCAAAAGTTCAAGCGTGTCAAAAACAAAGTGCTCGCTGTCGAGATTGAAGTCTCCTGTCAGTATGCGAGGCACACCAGGATAGGCTTCTTCACCTAACCACTGCCAGTAATCAGCCAACCCCTTAATCTCAGGCAATCGGTCACGCACACTATCCACGTACAGAATATGCACGTTGGCAATGGCGAATGTTTCGCTAGTATCTCGGTCGGTAAACAGCGCTTAATACAGCTCTCGTGCAAAAACATCCGCACCGTCGAAAAAAACAGCATCCCCACCCGATACAGACACCTCTGATTCTCGCCAAAAGAACGTATACGCTTCTTTATAGCTACTCCGCCCGATCAGATGACTCATCACATGTACCCAAGATTCACCTGATGCCTGCTTCAACGATAGATGCAAATTTTCAGCGCCTTCTTCGCTCATGACCTCTTGCACAGCAAGTAAATTAAAACTGCTGCCTACCTCACCCAAAATCGCGAAGTCCCTGTCGTTATTTCAGCCCAAGTGCTTAATGTTCCAGATTGCGATGGCAACGTCAGTCTGGACAGGCAATGATGAAATAATCAAAGCACCAAGAGCGGACAAACTCAAAACCTTGTTTGATACTATCATCAAAGCCTCATTTACTCTCCGGTAGCCTATCAATGCCCAGTGCCCAACAGTAAGGCTCGAAGCTGTTTTCCACGCTGTTACAAAGCAAGTCAACGAAAAGATCGTAGTTGCCGGCGCAATGCGCAGTGTCCAACGCTTCGTAGTAAGCCAACCGCTGCTCTACCTCGATCAGGGCGGCAGGGAACCCGGCTTTCATCAGCTCGAAATTCATCAAAAGCCGCGATGTCCGCCCATTCCCATCAATAAAAGGGTGAACCTTGACGAACTCACCATGCACACGGAACGGCTCGTTCAATGGGGTGCAAAGCGCCAGCCTCTTGATGATACCAATGAAGAAAATCGCTCATCGCCTGGGGAACCTTGTAGGCTTCAGGCGGCCGGTGCTCAGCACCTGTTACCATGACATTAACCTGGCGATACACGCCGGCGTTCTGATCGTCGACGTTTTTGAGTACCAGCTGGTGCAGCGACTTGATCAACCATTCGGATAGAGGCTCACGCTGCTTAACCCAGTCTTCAACCATCCAAATCGCTTCTCGGTGGTTAATGACCTCAAAATGCTCACGCAAGGTTTTTCCACCTACTGTGATGCCTTCAAGGGCAACCTTGGTTTCCTTGAGCGTGAGCGTATTCCCTTCGATGGCGTTGCTATGGTAAGTCCATTGCAAAACCAGCGATTCATGTAGGTTGTGGACAACAGCATGAGGCAGTGGTTGATGCTGATCTAGCTGCTCTTTAAGCCGATCAAGACGTAAGAACCTGTCAGACATCCGCCCTCTCCTGGACAGTCAACCTCAAAATACTCGATGGGCTTTTCTTTAAATGAGGTTTTGATGCAATGAGTAAAAGCACTTTCACGCCTGATCGCCGTCGATCAACTTATCAATTTGTTCACGCAGAATATCCTTGATGGTCATACCATTCTGAGCCGCGTATATCTTCAACCGCTGGTGTTCTTCATACGTCAAATCAATGTTGACCCGCTTTTTGGCCGGTCTGTCTGCCAGGCTCGCTAACGTCGCTTCTTTTCGCTTGTCTGCTTTCGCGCTTGGGCGTCCAGCACTAAGTACACTTTTGGTCATCTCAAAAACCTCAAAAAATCATAACTTCAAATCATTATTTCCGCATTAACGTAAAAGCTCAATAGATTAAAAATAGAAAACCTCAAATGAGCTTTTCCTTCAGCTCGTTCATCAATGCGTTGATTTCAGTAGATGCAGGGCCGTCAGGGTCTTGGTCAAAGACCGTTGTACCTGTTGCGGCAGTCGTGGGATAGATAACCCGCTGAGTAACCCGACTCTCAAGTACCGGCAACTCATATTCGTTAAGTGCATTGGTGACTTCCGAGCCTATCCGCGTCCCCTTGATCGCCCTGGAGACAACAAACGCCGCTTGCATCTTGCCGTCAGTGATCTCAATACGCTGCTTCACCAACTCGACAAGATCAGCCGTCGCCCAAATATCGTACGGGCTTGGTTGTGCCGGAATCAGCACAAAATCCGCTGCCTTAATGGCGGACGCTGCCAGATCGGCTGCCTGTGGTGCACCATCAATCACCACAAATTCTTTGCGGGCCAGGTTTTTCAGATCACGCCCTATCGTTGGACGGTCAATGCCGACCACCGGCACCGGCTGATCCTCACGAACCGCTGCCCAATCACGAGCACTGCCTTGGGGGTCTGAATCGACCAACAGTACATCATGTCCTGCCAGCATCAGCGCCGTGGCCAGGTGTGTTGCAATCGTCGTCTTACCCGAACCGCCTTTCTGATTTAGAACCGCAATAACGTGCATTGTATCTCCACCATCGTATAAGAACCTTATCTGAGCTTATGAAGAAATGGGTATTTTATCAAATGGTTATAAACTCAAATAAAAAAATGAGGTTATGAGTCATTACGTTTTAAGGAAGGGGGCTTTGGAGGTATGGGGAGTTAGTGTATATACACTAGCTCAACACGCATGGGAGGTGACCGATCAGCTTGCTATCGCTAGTATATATGCCAATGCTATAGGGAGTAGCAAGAATAACATGCTGACAGGGAGGTTTATGAACCAGGTGATTTATGCCGCAGCAGTATATCGGGCAGGCTATCCGAACATTACAAGAGGCATTGTGCTGGTGTGCGACAACCAAGTCGTCGGCTGGAGGGAGACACTTCGTAACCCTCTTGATGTCAAGCTAGGCTCCCTTGCCGTTGATGAGTGTGGCCGAGTGTGGGAAGCCGTCGATTATGATGGATACCAGGGGCTTTGACATGGGACATGCGAGCATGAAGCCAGCGCTTAAATGAGATAATGCGCAATTCCATCCGGTGATTTCCGTGAAGCCAATGAAGTTGAGCACACATAATCAGCCTTGAAAAATACGCGCTGGTGGGCTTTTATGCAGATAGCTCAAAATCAGCACCCTAATCACGATCTTTCGGCCCTTGGCAATGCGTGAACCAGTATTCCGTGGTTATTTTTATTACACGGCGCCACCCATCATTGTTTTCTGGTTTGGCGAAAAAAACCACCACAGCCCAAGTGATAAGCCTCCTTCACCGTTAGTTCTGTGCTTTCTTTGGCCATAATCAGCACCGTTCTTCAGCGCTTCTAATAGCATCATCCCTGAATCACCCACCGTGTCCAAGTCGATGATAATAAGGTTTGTCAGTGGGTTTCTGATATTTTGAACAAAATTAAGTGCTTCCGTCGCATCGTAAGCGTTCTGGCACCGAGGGCGGGAAGGTTTGGTCACTGCAGGCAAGCTCAATCATAGAAAGGTTGACTGCATCATGACCAACGAGCAGAGCTGTAGGATTGTTTACCATACCTGACGGCCTCCCAAACAGATCTTTAGAGTCAAAGCCCCGCCGAAGCGGGGCTTTGATGTCGGGTGTCCAGGTGACGGGGCAGTGCCACTGAACAAGCGACGTGACTCTTGCGAGTCGGCATTTCCTGCCATGACAAAAGTGGTAGCTCTTGGCCAAGCTGCCGTGTCACATGATCTTTATAGCATAAAAGCATGAGCCTGGCATCCGACACTCCCCGCCCGCCCGCCGCGCTTCGCGCTTTGGGCGGGGCTCCAAGGTCACCCTCAGAACCTTCCTGCTTCCACACGCCTTCACTAGACAGCTGCTAAGCCGCTGCCCCCGCTCCACAGGCTAACCCCGCCACCACGGTGGTTCGTATATTCCTGGCTGCGTTGATGTCGCGGTCAATGGGGTGGCCACCCCCCCAGGCAGTGCCAGTGACGTTGCGACAGCGGTAGTTTCTCAACCTTGTGGCCGCAGCCATGACACAGCTTACCGCTGGGAAACCACTGGCTCACTTTCACCAGTTGGCGCCCCACCCAGCATCGCTAATGGCTTTAGAGAGCCGATTATTCTTGATCATGCCAGCGATATTGAGTGACTCGACGCACAGGACTTGGTTTTCGTTAATTAGTGCGCGGGTCGCTTTATTGAGGGCGTCATGGCGGCAGTCGGCGATCTTGGCATGTAGCCGCGCCACTTTCTGACGGTATTTGTTGCGGTTGTTGGAACCTTTCTGCTTCTTCGCCAACCGGCACTTCAAGTAGGCCAGCTTCGTTTCGTAGCGTTTCAGGTGACACGGATTGCCGGATTTTACGCCATCGCTGGTGATGAACAGGTTAGTCAACCCGAGATCAATACCCACTGTTTTGGGCGTGACCGGATGCGCTTCTGGCGCAAAGTCACACAGGCAGCTGATGAAGTAGCGCCCGGCACGATCGCGTGAAAGCGTGATGGTAAAGGCAGTGGCTGACTTCACCGAATGGATAACGGTGTCTTCATCTTGGCAATCGTGATGTAGCCATTACGATTGCGAAACGCCGCCTTGGTCAGCCGGATCGACTGGCGGCCATCCTTTTTCTTGAAACGTGGATACCGCGCTTTGAGCTTGGAGTTGAAGAAGTTGTTAAAGGCGGCTTTCTGATCGCGCAGGGTTTGCTGCAGAATCACACTCGATACATCCTTGAGCCACGGAAACTCCGCCTTCAAGCCTCTAGCAGACGCTTTTCAGCGTGGGCGTGAGATACCGACTCGCCGCGTTGCTGATAAGCTTCGGTGCGATAGGCCAGGGTATTATTCCAGACAAAACGGGCACACCCGAACGACTGCGCCAACAACTCAGCTTGCTCGGGAGTAGGATAGAACCGTTTTTTATAGGCGCGCTTTGTCATACTGGAAAAAATATCA
The DNA here is from genome assembly GCA_030440445.1 of Halomonas sp. KG2. Lineage (NCBI taxonomy): Bacteria > Pseudomonadati > Pseudomonadota > Gammaproteobacteria > Oceanospirillales > Halomonadaceae > Halomonas > Halomonas sp. KG2. Next base: position 14,052 of record CP098529.1, read on the forward strand.
GGGGTATGAAACAAAATCAACCGGGCACCGCGTTGCGGTGCCCGGTTGTATCACTGCCCGATTGGGCGATGCTTTACGCGCTGTTTGGTAAGAATTTTCCTCGTCTTGCGCACGAGAAGAACACGATCATTGGTGCTGGAATTATGATGAATTGAGATTATAAGGCTATGAAATTATAAATATAGTTGCTTTTCCTCATAAGCATGAATGCTCAATTGATATTATGAGGTTTTGAGTTAAAGCGTTTAAGCGCCTTCACACGCTCGCGGTGCGTCGGATGTGTGTGAAGACTGATGGGGCGCTGCGAGGGCTCAAACATCGTAGCCGCTGCCAACGATCTGAACAGCGCGATACCTGGCTCTGTACCTTCCTGCGACGCAGCAAAAGCGTCAGCGCGAAACTCACTGCGCCGCGACGCCCACAGTGCCAATATCTCGTAAGCTGCACCTCCAAGCTGTCTGCCAGCTTTATCCAATGTTTGGAATAGATGCTCAAAACCAACCAGCAAGCGGCAAAGAGGATGGCCCACTAGCGGTATCCAGCGACATAGCCGAACAATCCACTTCACGACCTTCAAGCGTAGGCGCTGCTAAGCAAGCACGCTGTCCAGGAAACGCTGCCAAGCAAGCACATGGCGGGCATCCCTATGCACCAGATGGCCGACTTCGTGAGCGATCACCCAGCGCAATATGTCCGACGGCAACTGCAAAACACCCGCTGACAGTACCAAGTGAGGTTTTCTTATTGGCGGCGCAACGACGAAAGCAACCACATAGGCATTCTCGGCGGCCCAGAGGTGTGGGCATCGGATACGATGTTGCTTGCACAGACGTTGTGTATAGAGCGCGATAGGATGGTCTGCCGATACCTTCACCAATCTCCCCTTGGCCAAACGCCGCAACTGCCGTTTGCGGCGTCTCATTGCTTGCTTCGCCCCACTCCAAACCAAAAGACACAGCAGCCCCCAGGCGACCACCAGAGCGAGATGAATCAACGTATTTTGGGATAGCGGCACCCAGCCAATCTCTAGCCATACAGGACGAACACCGGCGGCGAACAACCAAGAAGCAATATGAGCAAAAACGCTATAAACAGCCCAAAGAATGGTTAAAGGGAAAAAAGCACTAAAAACACCTAATAGAATAAAACCAACTAAAAAAGCTAAATTATGCAAAAAAGCACATAAAAAATTCGCCATGCCTTGTAAATACCGAAGGTAAGAACATTTACAGAACGATGTTATGAGCCATCGCCTTCTTTACTAATGACGGAACGCACTTTTTCAACTAAAGGGTGTATGTAGTACTTAGCAGAGTTGTTTAATCGGGGAAGCCAGCTTTGTGCTTTTTCATCCGCTGAGTCTGTCAAGGTTTGCGCGCCAGCCGACTTCAATTGTGAAAGTGATGAAGGGGGCGTCCAGTCTGGTAGCGTCCGCCAAGGGGTACGATGCTTCGATCCTGTAGGCTTCACTGATGACGCACCCGACAAAAGCTCGGCATTGACCCAAGGTGCTGACGCGCCTGGAGGCATATTCCCTTGACCGTCCGCTGTCAAAACATCGAGTCGTCGTCGGGGCTCGGCAAAACGCCCATGTCGTTCTAGCGGCTCAGCTGTGATCGTTGCAAGGTGTCGGTCTGGCCGATAATGAGCTGCCTGTACCTCTATCTGCAAACGATCCCCAATATCGGGATACCAGGCACGCTGACAGTCGTGGCTCACGACGATCTGGACGTTGTGGTGGTGTGTCGAATCCGACACAGTATCGCCGGAAGACATAACTGTTTTCGCCGCTCCCAGAGCAGGCGGTATTGCGAGCCCAAGCCCAAGCCCAAGTGCCATCGCTGGCAATACTCGATATGGAAGCATGTTCCGCTCCAAAAAAACGCCCTTGAAAGGGCGTCAGTCACAAATGAATGGGGCGTTTTACTCGGCAGTAGGCGTCGCATCGGATGTCACGGGAGCAGACTGATTGGCCGCGCCCAGCCAGTCGCCAATGCCCAGCGAATCCAACAAGCCGCCGACCCAGGTATAAACGGGCATAAAGTATTCCGGCCAAAGGTGCATCAATGCCATCCCCAGCAATGCACCGCCTATCAAGCCTGCCAGGTTTGTTCTGGCCAGAAAGAGGGCGGCACCAATGGCAATCGCAATCGGGGAAATGGGAAGCATTATTAACCTTCCTGTTCAGCGGGTTGGCCATTGACTGCTCCTGCCTCCGCGCTTTCCTGTTCGATTATGCCCCTTAATGCAGAAATGATGGCTCCTGGCGGCTGCGCCCCAGACAAACGGACTTCCTTACCCGTTTCGTTGTCGATCAAAAACGATGTCGGCGTACCCGTAACACCTTTTGATTGTGCTTCACGCCCAAGATCAGCCACATGGCGTTGTACATCGCTGCTTTGCATACACTGACGAAACGCTGAACGATCAAAACCCATCGTTTCAGCCACATCGAGCAAACCCGCTTCGCGCACCTGATGATTCTCGTAGATATAGTCGCTAAGCGCCCAGAAATGCTGATTATCACCAAGACGGCCTGCGCATTCACTCGCCAATGCTTGGGTGGTCGAGTTGGCATCCATGATCGTCATGTGATGGTACTGAGCCTTCATCACGCCCTGACTGCTATCAACAAGTTGCTTAGGGGTACTGTGAAACTGACGGCAGTACGGGCAGTTGGGATCGGAATAGGTGTACAGCGTGAAGCGAGCGTCAACATCCCCGTATGTCCAGGGCGTATCGTCTTCCAAATCGGTAGGGGCATTGTCATACCCCTCTAGCAATGCCTGGCGCTGTGCCTCTTGCTCGGCCTGCGCTCGCTGCTGCATCACCTGATCAACAGCGGCCACCAGATCAGTATTGCGCGTTTGCTGTCCAGAGGAAGTGTTGATGGCATCGGCAAGGTCAGACAGTTTTGCATTGGTCTGTTGGAGTTGATTAGCCGTTTCAGTCTGGGCGTTCAGCAGCAAACCGAATGCAAGTGTTGCCAGAAATCCGCTGCCGATAATACCGCCAAACGCAAGGTGCATCGCGCGACGATCGTCTGTGGCCGAAGATGTAGATTTTGACATGAATATCCCTCTGGAATGAAAAGTACCCTGGCAGAGTACGCGCAGGAAACGATCAGGCAGGCCAGCGGAACACCGGATTTCTAGGCAAAAACAAAAACCCCCCAAGAAGGGGGTAAGCCTTTATGAGAGCCTGCGTGGGATCAGGCAGTCCAAGGTAGCAGGTAGGGGGTAGAAAACACGACAGAGGCCGTCAGGAGCCAGCAGAAAAGGGCGTATAGCTGCAAGCCGATGAAACGCCGCATCCTTCCCTCCTTGATATATCTTCCAGCCGTAGAGATGGCCATCAAGACCCCGCCAACTGCCAGAGCAAGAATCGACGGCATGATCCATTCGATACCGACACCCGCAAATGCCCGCCAGAAAAAGAAAACAAAAAGGCCGATAATCGGGGAAAGAGACACAATACCCTGCACCGAAAAAGCCTGGCGATACTTCCCATGTGGCGTGTCGTCAACAAGGTATGCACGCACTAGACGGTGAGGCAAAAGTGACACAGCTTTCAGTGAACAGCGCAAAGAACGGTTTTGACGGCTCATGAGATTTTCCTCGTTACGTTGATTTACCTAGTAGCTTAACCAACTTTTGCGCTTGACCAAGCCGGTGCGAAATTAAGCCGTCCCCCGAGAAATTTCCAGAACCATCGACCAGGAAGACGGGAGCAGTTGCAAGGCATCCATCACGATCTGCCAATCGGATGTGGCGATAGACATACCCAGCTGATCTTCTAGCACCGATGGGCGTATCACCTGGCGGCCCCAAAGCTGTATCCGACCACTATCGGCATCGACAACCGAATCCGAGAGCAGCATAAGCGGAAACTGCGAAGACAGCTCATCCAGTTTGCGCTGAAGACGGGCAGCTCGCACCGCGTCTTCCCATTCGTCGTCGTCCAAGCCAAATAGCGCAACACTTTCTATGGACGGAGAATCGGACACCGCAGGGATATGCTTCTGGGCGTCCAAAAGAAGCGAGATCGCGTACTGCAATGCAGGAGAATCAACGCCGTACCGATCCAGAAACGCAAGCAGGTGTCTCTTTCGAACCTGTGTCTCCATCTCGAAACCCTTACTTTAGGCGATGGTAATGACGAACAAGGCCATCGCAAAATCGGCACTGCGGATACAACGCAATAGCTGAGCTATCGGCTTCACCAACAAGATCGGGAAACTCGATTCGCTCACCAATGTATTTTCGTCCTCGCTCCTCGCTCAGGCGCTTGATGAGAACGGTTGGAATGTCGAAATCCGTCGTGTCGGCAACAGGATCAGTCAGCCAGAAAGGCAGTGTCAGATCGACAATAATCCGCGTCGTTTGCAGCGGCACCTCCAGCCAGTAATGCGGCACGATGATCACGTTTTCGCCCGTTTCGTTGGTATGTAGCTCACCAAAGAACAGCTCCTTGGGCATACCGGCGTCAGCAAAGAATGCTGCTGCTTCGTGCGCAACGTCGCCACAGTCGGCATCTTCAGTGATGTCGGGCGTCAGGTTGAAAAATGCCATAGCGATATCGTCAGCCAATATCTGCTGCTCATCCTCAAGCCGTGACAATGCGTTTTCAGATTTATCGCTGGTTACTAATGTGAGCACAATGCCCTCCTTGTCTCGATGTCGGGTGTCCGTTGGATTCTACGCACCCCGAAAAACCGACCAAGACGCTGAGGGGCGGATTTCTAGTGAATTAGCTTCCTTCCGCCTTCAAGGATTACATGAACCATAACGTGCTCTATAAACCTTTTGGTTTGTTATGTGGAATAATGGCTTATAAATGCCTTTTGCAATTTTTCTTTTAAAAGGAAAGCATTGTGACGGTATTCTGTGTATGCCTGCACACGAAATTAAGACCACTTTAATATGAAAGAGGATAAGCCTAACAAATATTATCAAATTATTCGGCGGCATGGTTTAAAAAGAGAAATTTCACAAGCAGAGGTGTTTGAGTCATGAATAAATAACTTATTAGGCTATCTACTTTCTATGCGATTCAACTACCTTCTTGATCTCCTTCAGCGCTGTTCGCGCTTTTGATAACTCATAAAAAATTTTTCGATTTTTGGCATGGTCTTTTTCGTGCGCCGCAACTAATTCTCGCTCCCAACTTTCAGCCCCATTAAAGTCTCGGGCGTTATAATGATGCTTACCAGACCGTTTAATATGTTTAGCGTAGTAAGTTTTACCTTTGCGCATCGAGTCAGAGTTCCGAACAAACGCATCACGGAAATAGACGACTTCCAAGGTTCCTCGATTAACGCGAACACGGATACCGAGCTTACCTGGATCACCTGCTGCAAAGCGCTCCATTTTTTCTTCCCAAAATAAGTCAGCCATCGTGCGTGAGTCCAAGGCTGCCAGATAAATCGACCGCTCAATTTCTTCAAGCATTCCATCGGCTGCATCCGACAGCGCGGCAGATACTTCAGCCAAATCAATACCCGAACGCTCGGCTTCTGCCTCGTCGTTCACAGCAAGCAGCGTATGCAAATGGTCAAGCGAATAATTACCTGAACTGTTGCTACCACCATATTCTGACATCCAGATAGCCCTCCAAAGCCTCAATATCTAACAGACGCTCCCCATGAAATTACCCTGGGGGAAACCCTCGCTCCCCACAGGGTATTACTTACTGGTGGGAGGTGAAACAGAAAATAGGAAAAATAGCCAAATTTTTTTAATTCTCCCCCCAACTGGGGGGAAGTGATAAAAATTTGCCACCTTCCCCCAGTACTGGTGGGAATTGAAAAGGTAATGAGAGGGTTGAAGCATTTCTCAATGGATGCAATACTGATTTTTACAAACCTTAAAGTTTGAAATAAACTCTCTAAGGCGAAGTGACTTGCGCTTCGGTTTAGCTGTTTAACAGTGAAACGTGGAGGTCTGAATGGGTACGAACGTAGGGCTGGATATCGGCTATAGCAACACCAAGCTGGTTTACTCAGGCGGCGATGAAGGGCATCAGGAGTCCGTCTTTCCTGTAGGGGTGTCGCGCCTCGATCAATTCAATCGGCAGATTAAAGGCATTACCGGCGGTGATGTTGATACCACCATTGTTATGGTAGATGGCGTTGAATATGCCGCTGGTATTGCACCAGGTAAAGTGTTGGGTAGCTCACGCGATATAACGGAAAACTACATTAAAACGACGCAGTATAAGGCACTTTTCCATGCTGCGTTATTATATACAAATGATCGCCAGGTAGATCGCTTAGTGACGGGGTTGCCGGTCACGCATTGGCAGAACGAAGAATTAAAAAACGATATTAAAAAGATGATGGCAGGGGAGCATCAAGTTGCTAAAAAGAGAACCGTAACCGTGGATGAAGTTGAGGTCATTCCACAACCAGGCGGTGCATTTTTAGATGCTATTCACTACGCTGAAAGTAACGACGATCAAGATACCGTAGAAGCATTAACAGAAGGTAGTGTTATCATCATTGACCCTGGCTTTTATAGCACTGACTTTGTAGTTTTTGAAGAAGGGGAGTTAAATGCTGAGTTGTCCGGTACAACCCTTTTAGCAACGTCTCGGATTATTGATAGAGTGGCTGAATTGGTCAGCGCAGACTACGGAGCGGCACCAGGTAAGAGCCTCAAGTCTGAAAAAATTGAAAGTTTAATACGCGCAAATTCGCATATAGTACGCTATGCAGGACAGAAAATAGACATCCAACCTTACATCCAAAAAAGCGCATTGGAAATCTCTCAGGCTGCTATAAGCGAAATTGCGGGTAGTATGCGAAATACGGTACTTGATACTGTTGTGGTTGCAGGGGGCGGTGGGGCATTTTTTGAACCTGAAGCACGGCGAATTTTCTCACATTGCGAGATTATCCAGCCCTCTGATCCGGTGCTGTCCATCGCTCGGGGCTATCACGGCTGGGCCGCACGATAGCGTTTATTGGCATTACAGCTGGTGGTAGCACTGATTACCGCCAGCTTTATAATCATTGGAGAATCCGTGATGCACGACTTTCAGCAATCACAGCCGCTTGTCATCAACATCATGCTGTACCGCCGCCGCGATGGTGATCTGTACAGAGAACTCATGTCCGTCCCTAATAAATACCGTGCGGAGCGTCTGCGCAATCTCGCTAACCTATGCTGCTTGATGCGGGAAATGGGGGGCATTGCCGTTGACAGTGAGCGATTGCATTCACTCGCCGAAAGGCACTATAGCAGTATCGTCAGTGATGACGTGGAGGATAGCGACGGAGACGAGACAGAATCTTCCATGCCGCTAAAATTGACCGTCAATTTCTACAATTATCCCGAGTTGTACCGCGACCTGGCAGCCATTCCAAACGGTAATGTTTCCAGTCGGGTAAAAGCCCTTGCGTCGGCGGGGGCATTACTCAACGATATTTCACGCTTGGCTCGCCATGCTGATAATCAAGGGCTGTCGACCCGCCCATCACAAAACCCGCAGGCACACGCTATCGTCAAAGAGCCCGTTGATCCTGGTATGGCAAGCATAAAAGAGGAAGGTGAGGTTGAGATGGGAACCCAAAAAGGAGAAGCAGATACAAGTGTGGAGGCGGATGCCTCAACAGAGCCGTCAGTAGCAGACGATAAGCGGGATAACACGCCTAAAAAGTCCAGTGCCATCGGCAAAATCAGAATGTAGTCACCAACCTGTAGTGGTTCAATAAAACCGGACACCAACGTAGGTGGTAATATGGCCACCAAAAGCGAGGTGTCTGATGACCAAGAAACGACGTACTTTTTCGCCTGAATTTAAGCAAGAAGCTGCCAGGCTGGTACTGGATCAAGGCTACAGCTATCACCAAGCTTGTAGCTCGTTGGGTGTCGGTGAAAGCGCCCTCCGACGCTGGGTTCACCAGCTTGCGGACGAGCGTCAAGGAATAACGCCTAAGGGCAAAGCGTTAACCCCAGAACAGCAGCGTATTCAGTAGCTTGAGGCTCGCTGCAAACGTCTTGAGATGGAAAAAACCATCCGAAAAAAGACCATCGCTCTCTTGATGTCGGACGATATGAATCGTACGCGCTGATAGACCAGTTGAGTGAGCAAATGCCTGTTGAAATGGTCTGTAATGCGTTTGATATTAGCCGCTCCAGTTACTACGAATACCGCCAGCAGTGGCACCGCGTGGATGTTGAGCGTCTGGCCTTAAAAGCTCAGGTAAGCCGCCTTTTCAAAAAGAGTCGCCGCTCAGCTGGCAGCAGCTCAATCAACGGGTTGCTCGGCGAAGAGGGCGTCACCATCGGCCGTTTCAAGGTTCGGTGTTTGATGAGCGAAATGGGGTTGATCTGCAAGCAGTCAGACCCTCCTGCTGACAAGCAGGCGACTGTTGGGCGACCTGATATTGCGAATCATCTTGGCCGCAAATTTACACCAGACCAGCCCAATCAGGTCTGGTGACATCCCTTATATCTGGAGTGGCCAGCGTTGGAGCTATCTGGCCGTTGTGTTGGATCTTTATGCTTGTCGTGTTGTTGGCTGGGCCATGTCGTGCAGCCCGGATGCAGATTTTGTTGTGAAAGCGCTGGATCATGCTTGGGAACAACGTGGTCAGCCTAAGAGCGTCATGTTCCATTCCGATAGTAAGACTACAAGGTGCCAGGTGTTTCTGGGTTGATCCGGCACTTATAGTAATCGATCTATTCTGAGGACCTGGTGCCGTGAGGGCTCTTGGGTCTCCTGACCCACATTCTGATCGACCCGGCTAGTGTGTCTTTCCTTGGACCTGTCGGTGATCCAGGAGCACTGGCGGCGAGGTTTCGCCTCGTCGAAGCATGTGACTCAAGAAGGGCCTGACCGCCTGCCTTATTACTGTCGTGTCCAGGCTATCGAACTCGGTGAAGCCATCCTGAATCAATAGCTTGGAGATCCACTATGAGTCAGCAACCCAGTGATCGCTCCTTCATTATCGGCGGTGTTGATACCCACAAAGAGCTGCATGTAGCCGCCGTCGTGGATGTCCATGACCGTGTGCTTGGCACCACCAGCTTTCCTACCACCCGGCATGGCTACAAGACTATGCTGACCTGGATGTGCTCCTTCGGCGATCTCAGCCGGGTGGGAATCGAATGCACCGGTACCTATGGAGCCGGCCTGCTGCGCTACTGACAGCGCACAGGCATCACTATCTTGGAAGTCACGACACTCGATAAGACCGTACGGCGCAAGCGCGGCAAGGATGACGCAATCGATGCAGAGAATGCCGCTCATGCGGCCTATGTGGGTATTCGCACTGTCACCCCGAAGACACGTGTCGGAATGATCGAGTCCTTACGTGTCCAGAAGGTTTGCCGAAAAACTGCGGTCGCGGCTCGCCGTGTGGCCCTCCAGATGATCCAGACTCAAGTGGTCTCGGCACCAGGGGAGCTGCGCGATCTGTCGAGGAACATGGCGCGAATACAGTTGCTTCGGACGCTGGCGGCATGGCGTCCCGATTTGAACGGGTACCGGGATGTCACGATGGCTTACCGCATCGCCCTAAAATCCCTCGCACGCCGCTACCTGGAACTGCACGACGAGCTTGCCGATTTGTAGGTCATGATCAAAGCTATCGTCGATGAGCTGGCACCAAAGTTGGTGTCTCGAACAGCAGTAGGCTACGAGACGGCCCCACAGCTACTGATCATGGCAGGCGATAATCCGGACCGCCTTGGCTCAGAAGCCAGCTTTGCGGCGCTTTGTGGCATTAGTCCTATTCCTGCCTCGTCAGGTAAGACGCAGCGGCACCGGCTCAACCGGGGTGGCGATCGCGCTGCCAATAGTGCGCTGTATATCATCGCCATCAGGCGGCTACGTCTGGATGCCGATACGCAGGCATGGCGGGTGGGAGAGGGCCACTCCAAGCTGGAAGCCATCCGATGCCTGAAACGCTATGAGCTCTATTATGTGCTGCGTAGCCGTCATCGGGATATCAATCAGACGCAAATCGCCACTTGACACTTAGAAGGGCGTCCAGGGCAGTCAATATGCAAGCCGCAAGTTCCGCCAACGACTTTGGCGCTATAGAATGAAACAAAGCATGAGCCGACGTGGCAACTGCTGGGACACTCGCCGACGGAAAGGCTGTTCCGGAGCCTGAAATCAGAGTGGATACCGGCGTGGGGATATCGAAATCTACCTGAGGCCAAGAAAGACGTTAGTAGCTATCTGATGGGTTACTACAACCAGCAGCGCCCTCACTCGTTTAACGATGGCCTGCCTCCCGTGGTGGCTGAGAAAAACCTTAAATCCTGAATTCAAAAATTTAATTAATGTCCGGTATTAGTTGACCACTACACACAAAGATCTTTGCCAGGGGGCTGTTCTGCTGGAATCGGGCTAACTCTTTATTCACTAAGAGGGTGTTTACTAAATATCAGGACGGGTGAGTTAATCGGTTGAGTAATTGTCGGCTTGCCGCCAGCCACACCCAAGCTTCGGATACCTGAATACTTCGATCATGGTGCATTACCAGTCGGCGTGCCTTTTCGATCCATGCATGGGTACGTTCTACGACCCATCTTTTCGGCAGGATAGTAAATCCCTTGGCATCCGGTTGCTTTGTGAAAAGGTCTTGCTGGTTGGGCGTCTTCCACCAGCCAACATTAGTATTGCCAGGATGACGCACGACCTCTACCTCAACACCATGCTGCTGGTTGATCGTCTGCGCACAGCGTCCTGCATAACCACTATCAACAAAAACTGTTGATATCCCAGAATACTTTTCGATTCCATTGGCCATAACAGGGTGCGCCCCATCGCGGTCTTGCACACTTGCTGCCGTCACACTCACCGCCAACACAAGGCCTAGCGTATCAACAAGAACGTGTCGTTTCCGGCCTTTGACCTTCTTGCCAGCATCATAGCCGCTGGCCCCGCCTTGGGGAGAATGACGTGTTGATTGGGCGTCAAGTACAGCAGCGCTTGGCATCTTGTCACGCCCTTCACGCTCTCGCCATTGAGCGCGCAATCGGTCGTTCATTTGCTCAAATTTGCCCTGCTCGCTCCAGCGCCGAAAGGTGCGGTACACGTTTTGCCAAGGTGGAAAGTCTTGAGGCAACATCCGCCACGAACAACCACTACGAACCACATAACAGCAAGCATCGACCAGTAAGCGTCGGGGGTAACTAGGCGGCTTGCCACGATGACCATCGGTATCGAAGATATCCGCAATCAATGCCCATTCTGCATCGGTCAGGCAGCTTGGGTAGCGCTGTTCTGGTGCCTGCTGTCGGTGACGATCCTGATAGCCGTAACGAGGAGGTGATTCTACCTCGGGTGGCTGATCACGTTGATCACCAGATTTCTCGGGAACTCCCTTATGCCGGGTGATGCCCGCCTCCTTAAGCGCCATCCTTAAGGTTTCGATATACAATGAGATACCGGTCTTGGCAGTAAACGAATCGCGAATTTCAACGAGCGTTGCCATCGGTTTGTCGGTGACAATCTCACATAGGATCGGATAGTGCTCAGGCTGAACCTTCTTGCGGCGTACCATGATAGCTGCTCCAGATTCAGAGTTAGTAACAACGATCATTATAGTACTTTATGTAAACACCCTCTAAGGCAATGGCGAAAAGATTGTGCTGGCGAGAGTAATGGATATTTTTGTCACTTTCTTTATAGTACATGAGGAAGTTGCTATTGTCGGTCAAGCTTTGTACAGCCTCATAGAAGCGATTGCGAATAACTTCAGTTGCATGTTCAGGGCTATTGGCTTCACTAGTTGGGACAAATGCAAACGCCCTATCAAGTTGCATCATGCCAGGGCCAGATAGCAGCGCCGACGCTAGGCCAAGCCCCAGTGACGCTCCACCTGATAAACCAAAACCAGCAGAGCTTGAGAGCGATCGCGCCGTGCCAGCATCACTCGATAGGTCGCTCATCATCGAGCTGTATTCGTCTTCACCTTGCTTTGTATCCCGTGCTTCATGTAGACCACCCACCATAGCGAGGTTGTAGGCTCGGCTGTTGCTTTCGCTGTAATTAGGATCCCCCATAGGTACGCTGGGTATGCCAGCACAGCCCGCTAAGAAGGTGAGGGCTGTTAATGAAGATGCGAGGGTGAACGTTTTCTTCATTTCTCTAGTACTGAGGTAATGAGCCCAAGTCATACCAATATGTTAACTCAGCAATGCGATTACCAAAATTTAATTAGTACGGCTTAAGTGGTACAGTGGCGGATTTGGCATGCCCCGACCACGAAATTAGAGATGATAGTGGGGGATTCCCTGGTTGTTACCTTCCTGGTTCCTGCTTCGTTGTCAGTTGCCTTCAATGCCTTGGCATTGCCGATTTTATTCAAACTCCACAGGCGGATATTTTCGAGTGCTCCTCGGTATGATATTTAAACTCTTGGCACAAGCTAACATCGCGGTGCTTGCTTATAAGATATTGCGGGCGGCATCGAGGTTTCGATCAACACCTCGGTTACCATAGCAAGGGCAATCCCTGCGACTAGTGTCGATAGGCATTTTCTCAACCTTATGCCCACAGCTCACGTAGGTTTTCGAGATGGAAAACTCCTGATCAATGTTGACCAGCTGCTTACCCTCCGCCCTTGCCTTGTATGCCAGATTTTCGATTCGCCTGCTTCAGCTGGCATCGACAATGTGGTTGGCCAGCATGCGGCTTTTACTTTCAAAAAGTAAAGCTGAATTGGGTGTGCAGATCGCCTGAGTCGTCGTCGCTATCACCCAGCAGGACGTTTTGTAGCGCTGTCACCGACTGAAATAGCTCTTCGGCACTCTCTGGCGTGAGCGTACTGAACCAACGCCTTGCCACGGCATCCCCTGTCACGTCCCAGCACACATCGTGCCCGTGTAACACCAGTACCGCTTCGCTGATGGTCCCGCACTTTTCGCAGGCGCAGTAGCGAAGCTCTGCATCGCATTTCTGGTTAACTTGTGTGCTTAGATCAGCGCTTGCGCCGCATGAACATTGCATCGTTGTTCTCCTATCTTGCTAATACAGCCCTTGCCGTTCGAAATGCTGCCAGCCACCGAGGGATACACGGGCGAGAATTTAGGGAGGGACCCCGCGTTCTGCACTCTTCGGCCTCACGCACCTGCATCGCCAGCTTATAGCGCACGTTCTACCGAGCTTGTTCAGATCAGCGTTGGCGTTGGGAATTCCTTGCTGTTCTGCCCGCGCCAGGAGGGTTTGGTTCACATTGTCGAGTGCCTGATTTTTCTGGATGATCGAAGAATATGTAAACGCCTCTAAACCGATGATAGAAACTGCCCCTACACTTACTGCAATAATTAATACCGTTACGGTTTATTTTTGAAATTTAAAATCGACAATAAGTGGTTAGCAAATAAAATATAAGTAAAAAAGTGCATTACTGCGGAAAAAAAGAAATTAATAAAAGCCACGCTACGCTACTAAAAGAGATTCTTTGCCTAATTGCAGTGCATAGAAATTTGATTTCAATATGCTGATTATCACTGATGCCGTTAAATCCAACTAATGAAAAAAGAACGTTTGTAAAATACACCGGTTATTGATATTGTAGGGTAATCCCCCCATTTATAACCGGGGCGATAAGTAGAGTTGGTTAGGCAGCCATGGCCACCTTCTGTTTCGGTGTTATCCCACCCAATGCCATGTTCGGTCGCTCGTGGTTGTACGTCCAGAGCCAGCGTGTGGCAAAATCCTGTACTTCAGCGATTGAGTCGAACAGATAATGGCTCAGCCAATCATAACGGACTGTTCGGTTGTAGCGTTCGATGTAGGCATTCTGCTGTGGCTTGCCAGGTTGAATGTACAGCAGCTCAATGCCGTTTTGCTTCGCCCAACGGGTTAGTTTGCCACTGATGTATTCCGGGCCGTTGTCGCATCGAATGGCCTTGGGCCGACCACGCCATTCGATCAACTGGTTTAAGGAGCGTATCACGCGCTCTGCTGGCAGAGAGAAGTCAGCATCGATGATCAGGCCTTCCCGGTTGTAATCATCGATCACGTTGAACAACCGATACGTTCGGCCATCGGCCAACTGATCATGCATGAAGTCCATCGACCAACAGTCGTTTAGAGCAGCGGATACGACCAATGGCGCTGGCTTGTCACGCACCAATCGTTTTTTTGGCTTGATGCGTAAGTTCAGCTCCAATGCCCGGTAAATTCGGTAGATGCGCTTATGGTTCCAGCGAAAGCCTTTCACGTTGCGCAGATACAAGTAACACAGTCCAAAGCCCCAGTTACGCTGATTGTGGGTCAGGTGCACCAGCCAGTCAGCGATAACAGCGTTCTCATGGCTCAGCTTCGCCTGATAGCGGTAACAGGTTTCACTGATCCCGAAAACCTGACAGGCCAGCCGAATACTGCAGCAACCGGCCTCAACGACATTCTTTGCCATCTCGCGGCGTTGAGATGGCTTTACCACTTTCCCTCGAGGGCTTCCTGGCGCAACTCTGCCTTCAACCGCTCTTCGGCATACATCTTCTTGAGGCGCTGGTTCTCGTCTTCCAACTCCTTGAGGCGCTTCATCATGGACGTGTCCATACCACCGTACTTGGAGCGCCATTTATAAAATGAGGCGCTGCTCATGCCGTGCTCGCGACACAGTTCAGGGACAGGCAAACCAGACTCAGCCTGCTTCAAAATCGCCATGATCTGGCTGTCAGTAAAACGTGATTTGCGCATGTGAAATCTCCTGTTTTTTCAGGTTACAAAATTCCACTTATCAACGCGATTAGTTTTCGGGGGGATTACCGTAGCACTCTAATAACCAGTACTGTATTCCTGTGTGTCTAGATTCTTCATTTAGAGATTACTCATAATGAATTGATATTCCTACGGAAGTTTTTAAATAATATGGAACAGCAAAACATCGTCGATTTGTTTAATACTGTTCTGGTTGAATATCCCGGACACCTCAAGAAAGCACAACAAACAGCAGTGGCAGCGAGCTGGGTCCGGAAAAAAGTGGCATGGTTTGGTGCATTGCACAGAATTGATGAAATCGCGAATGCACGGCAATTCCATACGCAATGGAATTATTTCTCGCTATTGATCCCATAGAAAACCTATACGCTCAAAACTCTTTTTAGTTAAACCTATAGTTTTATCTAAATCATTTTTAATTTTAGATATGGCCATGTAGCGCTCCCGCAACATTGCATAGTTGATTTCTGTTTCATCTATTATTTCACGTTCCCACGGTTCGGCCGAATTAAATGCGGATTGTTTGTATCGTGGATTGAAGCGGCTAGTACCCTTTGGCACCAGTGTCGCCATAATTCTACCCCCTGGCTCAGAAGGTGGCTTGCCACCGGCTCGCAGCCACTGGCATTGAAGCGATCCTGTTGTGACACGTATGCGAGTTATAAAGCGTGGCGCACGTCGACCTGCTTCTTCTCGGACATTCTCCCAATGCAAATCACAAATTATTTGAGCATGATTGCGTATGCGATCTAGCTCAGCCGCTAGTGAATCGCGCATGCTGTACAATTCCGAATGTGTTTTCTCAGCAGATTTTATAATATCCATAGATAACCTACGTACCCTAGTAAACCAATAATTATATATTGGTCTACAATTTTGTAAACCAAAATTTGGTCTACAATATAGAAGTTGATGATCATAGGTCAATAAGGAAGATAGCAATTTTTTTGAGACTTCTAGATATTGGTTTACAAAAATGAAGTTGATGTCTGTAGGTTTTCTCAAAAAGCGGAAAGTTAGTAGTCGTAGATCAATAGTTATTTTTCTATTGGTTTACGAATGACAAATTCACTTTTGTAGACCAATTTTGGTTTACACCAAACAAGTTTATATTTTAAAACCAATTGATTTACAGGTAGTAAGTTTAGGTTTGTAGACCAGTATAAAAGGTAGAGCGGTTTAAAACCAGTTCTCACTACGGGGCTACGACAAGCGACTTATTATTCGTAATAAAATGTTGATTTATGACAGTTTTAAATTCGTGTAGTAAGATTTGTTCAGATTAATATTTTTTTAAGTATTTCTGTGTTTTTTTAATATAAATCGAATGCTAATAATTTGTAATTCCATCCAAAATATTATTTTATCATGCGTACGATTTTTTGTAATTTTACTAGAATGATAAATCTTGTTTTTATAACTAACGGTAAAGAAGGATTGAATCTTTTTTTAGCCTATTTAGTTCTATGTTAGTAATTTTCTTGTTTTTATAGTTATATTTTATATCTTGGTCGGGGTGCATCTTTAAGAACAGTAGATGAAGTTGCCGGACTATCATTAGAGAAGCGCTGAGTAGAAAAGATGTAAAATTTAAAGTAATGGTTAGACGTTCTTAAAATATTATCAAATGGGTTGTCTTCGTAGATAGTAGAATAAATAAAAATTACCAACATGTCATTTATCCTAAGAAGTTATTTTAGGCGATCTTCATCAGTTTTTATCCTTGATAGGACTCTGTATAGAAAGTGATGCTGATCGGGGCTAATGCTAACTTGAAAAAGATACGTTTTATATTTTTATAATTTTATGCATTGAGAGTTTTTTGGCCTTGTTGATATAAGGGGTTAAGCCTAGTCCTAGTAAGTGCTAAATGTTTTATCGTTACTTTCCATAGAGTTTTTAAAAGGAGACGCTTTTTTAGGTCATATAATTAAAAGGAGATTTGTTTTAGATGTATATATTCTCTAAAAAACATGTGATTTATAATTTTAAATTCCGTAGTAATGCTTTAATTAGGGGCGCTTAAAGGAATAATCATTCGTTTGCTTTTTTCCGCTTTAAAGCTTGGTATAGACGACGTCACCCCCAGATTGAGTAGCGCTACACTTTAGAGTCCGATCCTATGCGTAAGGAGATTGGACATGAAGAAGCGTTTCAGCGAAGAACAGATCATTGGGTTCCTTGGCGAAGCCGAAGCGGGGCTGCCCATCAAGGAGCTCTGCCGTCGGCACGGTTTCTCAGAAGCCAGTTACTATCTATGGCGTAGCAAGTTTGGTGGCATGAGCGTACCCCCCTCTGTCAGCCCCAGCGATCATGGAGGTATAATCTCTCGAACAACGATTGACGGCCTTCGAACAAGCAGCGCAGGGTGTCGAGCAGCAGGCTCTTGCCGAAGCGCCGCGGGCGAGACAGGAAGTAGAACTTGTTCTGGGAGACCAAGCGCTCGATCACCGGTGTCTTGTCGACATAGTAGTAACCTCCCTCGCGGATTGTCGAGAAGGTTTGGATACCTATCGGAAGCCTGAGGTGTGGATCGGTTGCCATGCTGACCTCTCGAGTAGAAAGATATCTTCTCAGCTCACACCGCGTTTAAGTCACTTTGGCTTGCCGCTTGTGCCACCGCATAGGCAGGTGACTGCTTATGCGGCTTTCTGCTATTAGCTTACGGATATTGATTGCGGCGTTGATGTTGCTGCTTAAACCATTAGTGCTAAAGTAACAGCCTGAGGGCTCTGATTCTGAAGCGCGACAGCACTGAAGGGAGGGGAGTCAAGTGCTACGCTGATTACCCAAAACTAAACCGCATTCCTACTCCACGTCAGAGGCAATTCACTATGAGCAATAACATGCAGTTCTTTTTGGGTATCTCTCCAATCCTGTTCATCATGATTGGGACTATCTGCGCAGGTGCGTATGCAGTGTTTCGTAAGCTGAAAAATCACCGCCACTGACTTTTCAGTACCAATGAATAAAGGGCGTGAATAGCGACGAACCAGTTGCCAGCACTCCGCTCAATAAGCTTTCAGTCTTGCTAACACACGCTCTATGGCAGGTCGGTAGCTGCCTCCAAACAAAAGCAAATGATTCCGTAGCGGGTAAAGCTGAAAAAGCGCCTCTCGGCTTGGCCACTCATCAGGTGCATTGCCATTCTAGTACGCCTCAAAGAAAGCAGTACTGGGCGAGCCGAATAGGGTCAACATCGCCAGATCCACCTCAGGGAAGTGGCAGTAAACCACAGGGGCAATGATCGCGGGGCCTTGGGGCGTGAACAGCACATTGCCCGACCACAAATCACCATGCACCAAAGTCGGCGAAACATCCGGCAGCCAGCGTTCTACCCCATGGGCTAACGCTTCAAGGCGGTGACGTAAACCGTTGTTTAACAGCCCTTTAGAACAACAGGCGTTGATGAGCGGTAACAAACGCCGCTCTCGCTGAAAAGCGCGGCCATCCTTGGCTAGGGTGTTTTCCCACAGGCGTTATCTCGGAACCAGCCGTGCTCGTCCCCTGTCATCTCATGCAGCTTACGCAGTCCCTCACCCAGTGCTGACTTATCACTATGGCGGTGCGGTATTGTTTCCAACGCCTCCATCACCAGCCATTCTCCCTGCTAGGCAATCACCGTTTGTGACAGCGTGGAAAACAGCTTTGAGCTTTACGGGTGGGCGCTGGTCACTGATGTGCAATTGGATAGCAAATGAGCTTTTGATGATAATTCTAAATAAGGTTTTGAGGTTACCCGCTTTTGGTGCTTTGATGATTTCATCATGACTGTATCTAACCAGGAGAATGCTGTCTCATCTCTCAGAATAGCCCTCCAGCGCAAACGGATTTAGAAACTGCCTACCCCATAGAAAGTCACGATCGACCTGGCTTAGGTCAGCCTCATCGCAAACAGCATCCCAATAATCATGGATGATCGCAATCTGGTGATTGATGATTTCACGGGCCTGAGTCCGGCTAAGACCGAGCCGCTCTGCGGCTGCCAAACAGTGGATTAGCTGACTGCGACGTTCCTGGTCATACAACAGCATCGCCTGGGTGGCTTCGCCACCGGTACGTGACTGCGGACAGATATCGTAGGCCGGAGTTAGTCGATAGTGCATACCATCCCAGAAGGCAGCATGATTACGTGCATGGTCGTCGGTATTTCCGCAAAGTACGTTGAAGACGATGCGGCTGAACAACTCGACCAGTGTTTTCCCCGGCTGGTTGAATTTAGATCGGATTCGATGGGCGAGATCTTCATAGCTGGCATAGCGGGCCATCATCTCGTCCAGACCGAGCAGCGTGAGAGCAGAGAGCACAATGTGTCTCCCCCAACCATCAGCTGTCTTCATTCTGTCGAAGCGTTCAATCAGCAGTACATCCTTGCCTAATGAGCGGGCCATCTTGATGGGCGCAACATCCAGCCCCGCCTGCTGGGCGAGCCGCATGGCGACAAATTCCGCCTTCACTACGCTGTAAAGGTCGGTACTAGAAGAGAACTTTGCCACCAATTTGCGATCCTGATCGTTCAACAGAGCCTTAGGGCGGGCACCGCCGATACTGCTGCCATGCTGAATGGCCAGGTCTAAGGCTGGGGGCAGCGGTTCTCCAGCCTCTACATACGCTGAGGCTTCTTGCAATTCATCCAAGGTGGCAACTTGGTTCTCTTGTGGTCGGTAGTCAGTGGGCGATTGCTGTAAATCTAACGCACCGATTCTATCCGAGCCAGATTCGAGCAGATAGACTAACTCATTGAAGTCGACACCATTAGCCTTATCGCCTTTTTGCCCCGTAAGACGGTTGATAATGACGCGTCGCCCCCAAGCGTCTGGTGAGGCGTCACGTAGGCAGGAAGGTAACGCACCGTCTACTTTCTCCTGGTTTCCGGGACGAAGGGGGAGCTCTTCGGGGAATAGGCTGATCGCATCAGGGCGTGTAAGGTAACTACGACCATAGGTAAAGCGATAGTGGTCTTGATCATCGCGTTCGACAAGACCGGCGACCACTGGAAATGTCTGTCTGGGAAGCCAGATCCAAACGTAGGCGCGTCGACTAGAAATCATCATCAATAGGCTCTTGTGGCTGGCGGTGAACCCGCTTGGGGAGCAATGTTAGCCGGTCTCGCTGGATCGTTTGTTCGCGGTTTAGTGTGTCCAGATCATTGGTGAATAGCGAAACGCCGACCAACGCCGCAGCTTCGAAATAAGTTCCAATAGCCACTCGGGATGAGCCTTTGGCGACCTGACGGATAGTGACCACGCCAACACCAACCCGATCAGCGAGCTCGTCGCGGGTCCACCCTTTATTGAGTCTACCCTCTTCGATCAGTCCGGCGAACAGACGCAGGGAGAGGGAGGCTTTAGGGCTGAGGGTAACATGCCGTGTTTTCATATCGACACTATAATATATATATCTTTTATTATCGACAATATAATGTCGATTTATTACATTTTTACCTTAGAGAACAACTTTGAGCCTTACTGGTGGGCGCTGGTCACTGATGGGTAATTGGATGGCAGATGAGGTTTTGAGGTTAACTGCTTTTGGTTCTTTGATGATGTCATCATTTTCTGCCCAGGCAGATGTTGCGATCGTAACCTGTAACATTAAGCACATAGGGTGGATTTACGGTAAGGACTTCGCGACTTTGGGTGAGATAGGCAACAGTTTCGATTTGCTCGCTGTGCAAGAAGTGATGAGGTAACTGCTCCCCGCCCTAATGGGTGGGGCTTCCCTCTTCAACGGCTGCTACCGACAACGTGGCGGATTTACGCGAGCTTCGATGGGCAAGTCCTTCAGCCTTCAACTTCAAGATACCTTGATGCTTGATCGTTGATGTCCCGGTCGTAACGTGTATGGCAGGTGGAGCGACTACTGAGACGCTTAAAACTTATGTTCAGTGGCACCAGGCACCAGACTAGAACTGCGAAGAAGGGGCTGAAAATCTGCATCTTTCGTTGGAGCAGGCATCGGGTGAACCTTGAGGATACGTGATGAGTCACCTGATCGGCCGCAGCAGCTAAAAAGAAGCGTATGTGTTTTTTGGGGTGAGAATCGTAAGTTTAAGCATCCGGTGGAGACGCTGTGTTTTTCGACGGTGCTGGTGTCTTTTCATAGGAGCCGTACTCAGCGCTGTTTACCGATTGAGATACCAGCGAGAGCGATATATTTGCAATCGCCTACGTGCATATTCTGTATGGAGACAGTGTGCGCGACCGGCTGCCTATTGGCAGTGGTTTGGGTGAGGTAGCCTGTCCTGGTGTGCCTCGTATACTGGCAGGTGACTTTAATCTTGATAGTGAGCACCTTTGGCTTTGACACGCTTTTGGATTTTGGATTTTGAGGCAGCATACGAGGATAGCAGAGGCGATGTCGATGGTCTGCTCTGGGAATCACTTGATGCGCTCGTTACTGTCAGTGGCTAGAGTTACAACCGCGTAGAGGACATTACCTTTTCAGGGTTTGGCTTGCGATCTTTAAAGGATATATGGAAAGGGAAGAAGGACTAAAGGAAAGAAGAAAGACTCAAAAAAGTCTATCAATTACAGAAATTTAGCGATAAAATCCGTCCAAATAATACATAGAAACCTGTCCGATTCGTACATAGAAACCCGTTCACTCCGTACATAGAACGTGGGTGCCTTGTCTTACTGTCCTGGGTAATCTGTACAGAGCGTACATAGACCCGATCCTTCTTATTCGCTTTGGAGGCTTCAATCAGAAAGGGTTTATCCCCCGCGAGATGTTTCATGCTGCAAAATGTGTACAGATCATACAAAGAAGAATCGACTGTGCTTCGCTACACTCGGTTCAACTGTAGTGGTCAAGTAAAACTGGCCACCGGTTTATAGTTAACCCAGTATTTTTCCTCTGCCTGATTTGGACTCATACCACCGTTATGTTGGTGAGGCCTAAGCTGGCTGTAATACCCGATTAAATAGTTCACGATATGATGCTGCCCCTGCAAGAATGAGCGATAGCCGTACGTTGGCACCCATTCAACTTTTAAGCTCCTGAAGAACCTCTCCATTGGCGCATTATCCCAGCAGTTCCCACGTCGGCTTAGGCTTTGTTTTATCTGACATTTCCAGAGCGTCTGACGGAACTTGCGGCTCGTATAATGACTGCCCTGATCGCTGTGGAACATAACACCTTTTGGCCGCCCACGACTCTCATAAGCCATTTTTAATGCACTGCTGGTGAGTTTGCTATCGGGTGATAACGACATTGATCAGCCAATCGTTTTCCTAGCAAATAAGTCCATGACAACGGCTAGATAAGCCCAGCGATTGCCAGTCCAGATATACGTGACGTCGCCACACCAAACCTGGTTGGGTGCCTCGACGTTAAACTGTCGCTCTAAGTGGTTCGGTATCTCAACATGCTCATCACCTGTTTTCTTGTAGGTGTGCCCAGGAACTTGGCAGCTCACTAAACCAAGTTTTTCCATCAGGCGGCCAGCGCGATAGCGGCTTAACGGAATATTCTGCCTTGTCGCCATCTCTGCAATGCTGCGCGCACCTGCCGAGCCTTCGCTCTCGCGAAATAGTTCTCTGACCTTGGCTATTTCCTTGGCTTTCGTGGCACACACAGGTCTTTTTGAACGTTGCCTCCAGTATTTAAAGCTGCTGCGATGCACGCCAAACACGTCACACAGTTTTTTTACCGGGTAGCTCGTCTTGAGTTTCTCGATCAGCGAGAAGTGTTCAGGGAGTCCGACATCAAGAGAGCGGTGGTAGCCTTTTTTAAGATATCTTTTTCCATCTCAATGTAACGGATGCGCTTTTCAAGCTCGCGAATCCTGAGCTGATCGGGTGTCATGGGCGTAGCTTTAGGGCTTTGGCCATCACGCTCTTGGCGTAACTGACGAACCCATTTATCCATGCTCGAATACCCCACATTCATGGCTTCAGCCGCCTCTCGAACCGTATAGTGTTGATCAACGACTAGCTGTGCTGCTTCGAGCCGGAATTCAGGGCTAAAGTTACGTTTTGGTCTTGTTGCCATGCTGCCACCTAGTGATGTCTTGGTGCATAGTAGCACCTCTAATTAGGTGGCCAAATTCACTATGCCACTACATCGGTGACGGCATTAATGGTGCCGTTGGAAAGTTCGATATCATACAGTTCGGCAATATGAGCCCGGATGTCCTGATAGCTGTTGCCGAGCGCAAACAGGGCGATGATCTTGCGCTCCAGCTCATCGGTAAGATTGTAGATAATGACACACTGTGTAGAGCGGTAACGGCGGTGATACGCAACACATGCACATTACTGCGTGTCGCTACGTTTAGGTACTTAACGTGGATAAATGATGGCTGCGGTGATCATGAGTTTGACTAGATAGCCTGGGGCGGCCAGGCGAGATTCACCACGGGCGCGCGCTGGGGCGTGGCCTGCGGGTACCCGTGCATCCCATACGGCATTCATTGCTTCAAAATCTTTCATGTCGGCTAGCCAGACGATGGCCTGCAGAATATGTTTAGGCGAAGAGCCTGCTTCTTTTAGTAGGCGCTCTACTTCGGCTAGAGCTTGGCGGGTTTGTTAGGGGGCGCTCGCCACATTTCCCTACCCCTACTTGGCCTATAAGATAGAGCATGTTGCCATGCACGACAATTTGGCTCATGCGGGGGGAGGTGTTGTGGCGTTGAATGCACATGGGTGATCCTGGTGGCTCTTGGTTTTAGAAACGGGCGGCGCTATAATCGTTAAGCCAGTCAGGAGCTTGGCCGCGTACGCACGCCGCTACAAGCTCACCGGTGGTGCCGGCTAAGGTGATGCCGAGGTGTTGGTGCCCGAAGGCGTGAATAACCCGGGAGTCGTAGCGGCTGGGGCCAATCACCGGCACACAGTCGGGTAGGGTGGGGCGCATCCCCATCCATTGGTGGCTAACCGGGGCGTCAATATTCATCAGCTTACGTACCCGTTCTTCGATAAAGCGGATGCGTGCTGGGTTGGTGGGGGCGCGTAGCGAGGCAAGTTCTACGGTGCCTGCGGCGCGAAGGCGGCCGTTGGCCAGGGGGGTCATATAAAAGGCGCTTTCTACAGGGCAGGTGGGGCGCGTGAGCACTTCGCGGCCTAACTCAAACTCAACGTGGTAGCCTCGTTCCGTATCTAGTGGAATACGTTCGCCAAGCGTGGCGGCAAGTTTTGCTGACCAGGCACCTGCAGCTAATACAACGCGATCAGCCAAGAGCGTTTTCCCATCCTCACACTCAATATGCACACCGTCGTTGGCGGTGCGTAATCCGCGTGCGCGGCCTTTTAGAATGCTGCCTTCCGAAAGTAGGGGCTGGGCGAGTGCCTGTATAAAGCCTTGTGTATCGCGGAGGTGGCACGAGTTTGGGAAGAGGACGCCCCCAACGCTTTTCCCCGCCATGGCGGGTTCTAGGGCTGCAACGCCGGCAGCGTTGAGTATCTCTTGCTCGACACCGAGCGAGCTGCGTAAAGCAATGCCCGCTTGCGCGCTTTTTAGCCCTTTTTCAGTGGTATAGGCGTATAGGCAGCCTTCATTGCGAATCAGCTCACGTGCTTGGGGTGCTGCTTCAAGCAGGGGGCCATAACCACTGAAAGTTTGCCCTAATAAGCGTGCAAGGCGCTGCGCATTTATCGTTGCGCAGCGTTTGTTACATTGGGCCATAAAGCGCAACAACCAGGGCATTAGCTCTGGAAGGCGCGTCCACTGAACCACGAAGGGAGAATTATTAGAGAACAGCAGGTTAGGCAACTG
This sequence comes from Halomonas sp. KG2, assembly GCA_030440445.1. NCBI lineage: Bacteria > Pseudomonadati > Pseudomonadota > Gammaproteobacteria > Oceanospirillales > Halomonadaceae > Halomonas > Halomonas sp. KG2. The sequence continues at coordinate 38,460 of CP098529.1, forward strand.
CGACCAAACAGAGGCATTGGCAACAGGGGTGCAACCGTACTCTGAAAGTGTGCTGGCGTTGCCATAGGAGCATTGACCGGCAATGTCCTCAGGTTCTAGCAGGACGACTTGGTGACCATCGCGGCGCAGCCATAGGGCGCAGGCAATACCTACGGCGCCACCGCCGATGACGATAATCTCATTGCGTGTTGGAGTCATAAGAAAGCCTTGGTTGAGGGGGTGGACCGTTTCGAGACAACTCAGCGATGACCGTCAGCCCGTGGGTAAGCTGTTCACGGGTGGAGGCCGCAGAGAGGTTGATGCGTATGGCGTTAGAGGTGTTCTGGGGGGCGAGGACAAATGCTGAGCCAGGGAGCACCGCTACCCCTTTGTTGAGGCACGCATTGCTGAAGTGGTGGTTTTGCCAACTGTCAGGCAGTTTCAGCCAGGCGTGGGGCGCTGTGGGGCCACTGTGTACGTCTAGGTCGCCCATTATTTGGCGGAGTATTGCTTGCCGTGCGCGTAATTCCTCACGCTGAACGACGATTAAATCGCGCACTTTGCCGCTTTCCATTAGTCGTGTTGCCACCAAGGCAGAAAGTGGCGCTGTACTCCAGCAATCTACGCGTAGGCTGGAGCTTAAATCGGTAACGAGGTCGGCGGGGGCGAGTATAAAGCCTATCCGTAGGCCGGGAGCCACGCATTTGGATAGCGAGGTTATATAAAGCGTTTGCTCAGGCAGGCTGCTGGCTAGGGGGGGAATAGGCGTATCCAGCAGTGGCCGGTAGACATCATCTTCTATCAGCAGTACGCCCGCTGCTTCTATCACTGTTAACAGCTCGTTACGCCGTTCTTGGTCCAAGGTAACGGCCGTTGGGTTTTGTATGGAGCTAACGATGAAAACAGCACGAGGCGCGTGTTTGTTGCAGGCGTCTTGAAGCGCTTGCGGCACCATGCCCCGTTCGTCAGTACGCACGCCCTCAAGGTTTACATCCAGCGTGCGGCACAGGGCGGCAATCCCTTGGTAAGTAATGTCATCAGCCAGCACTGTTTCACCCGGTTCGACGATGGCGCGAAGCGCTAGCGCTAGGCCGTGCTGTGCCCCATCGCACATGATGACCTGTGAGGCGTTCGCTGTTAGCCCTTGCTGGCACAGCCAGGCGGCGGCAGCTTCACGCGCCCAGGTTGGCCCTTCGGAAGGGTGATAGTCCTTCATGGAAGAAAAGCGGGGGTCTAGCGGTAATTCGGGCAATAGTGCTGCGAGTACATGGTTATAGGCATCGGTAGCCGGGCGGTTAACGCTGAGATCGATGATGCCTGTTTCGTTAAGTGGTGCTGATTGGAATTGGGCTTCCTCTGAGCGATAGGCGGAAACACGAGTGCCGCGTCCGGGCCGGGTCTCGATCAGTTTATCGTCCTGTAGAATCGCCATGGCTCGAGTGACGGTGGAAACATTGACCTTTAAACGCTTCGCCAGCTCACGGTGCGGTGGAAGTTTTTCACCTAGCCCAATCTGGCCCGAGCGTATGGCGTTCGAAAGCGCTTGGGCTAGCTGGATATAGAGCGGTTCAGGGTGATTGAGGGAGCCAAGCTCCTTCTCTACTTCTGTAAGCAGAGTATCTAACATTGAAGTGCCTTTAGATGTATTGTGCTGCTTGTATTGACAAATAATATGCGTTTTGAATGAAAAAACCAAGATATTGAGGATTGATATTCACAATTTTCCATGATTGTATTGATTGTGTCGCCATACAATTAAACATAATACTAACTAGACAACGATGGATCAGGAGAAGGTTATGCAGCCTCTACGTAAATTCTTCGCTATTACGACGCTTGCGGCCGTGAGTATGAGTTCAGTCTACGCATATGCTGGGGATGTTTCGCTGCGTTTAACCCATATGTATCGTGCGGACTCGGACGCTGGGCAGGCAGCTCAGGCATTCGCTGATCAAGTCGAGGCGCGTAGCGATGGGCGTATTGATATCTCTGTGTATCCTTCTAGCCAACTTGGTGACTGGACGGAAACGCACGCTCTGCTTATGCAGGGTGCGGTCGATATTGGCCTACAACCTCTTTCTACTAATTTTGATCGGCGCTTAGCGATTGCTTGGTTTCCTTACATTGCACCCACTTATGCGGAAGCTGAATCGGCCTACGAGCGTGATGGTTTTGCCTTCAATATCGTGGATGGGTTAATTGAGGAGCAGGGGTTACGCTTGCTGGGTGTGTTTGCCGATGGCATGGGCGGCGCGGGCTTTACGAAAGAAGTGAATAACCCGGCTACGCCAGGCGAAGATAAGGATTTGCGAATTCGTGTATGGCCGGGCGGCACCACGCACCGCACTTTGATGGAGAACTTGGGCTACCAAGTGGCTACTATTCCGTGGGCTGAGCTGTACACCGGTATGCAAACGGGCGTTGTGGATGGTCAGATTGGTGGCTCTCCTGAAATGGCTTACAGCAATTTCAAGGACATCACGAAGACTTGGGTTCAGTACAACGACCACTTAGAGCTGGGTTGGTTTGTCATGAACCAGCAGCGCCTAGCGTCGCTACCGGAATCTGACCAGCAATTGTTGGTAGATGTTGCCCAAGAGGTTTCTTCCCAACGCTTTGATGAGGTGGAAGCCGCCGATGAGCGACAGCTTGAAGCGCTTGAGGCAGAGGGCGTGAATGTTGTTCGTTTATCCACTGAGCAATTACAACAGTTAGCAACCTTTACCCGCGAGCAGGTGTGGCCAGACATTGGCGATGAGCTGGGTGACGACATGATGAGCGAGCTACGCACAGGCCTAGCGCTAGACTGAGCTGACGAAGCCTTAGCGAGGTAACAATATGTTAAAAGTCTCTCGTTTTCTGTGCCGCTTATGGTGTGCGAAGGTTGCCCTACAGCGCTTTCTGGTGGTGATGTCGGGATTGGCTATCACACTGCTGATCTTTATTCAGGTGGTTTCGCGCTATGTATTTTCGATGGCGATCTTCGGTATTGAAGAAATCGCTTGTTACATAGCCGTGTGGCTGTATTTCCTCGGCGCCGCTATCGGCGCCGAGCAGCGTGGCCATATGTCTGCTTCGTTAGTGTCATTGGTCTGGCGGGGTGAGCTTGCCCAGCGTGTGATTAAGCTTTTGGTTGGTGCATTGTCAGTGGTGATATCGGGTTGGATGACAGTCTGGGCTTATGGCCTGGCTAAGTGGTCGCTGCAATTCAATATGATGTCTACCGAAATTAATGTTCCTGTGGGATATGCGCAAATGGCGATCCCCGTCGGCCTGGCTTTGATGACGTTATATTTTTTCTTTGAGCTGATTGAGACCATCGTCCTCTGGACGAGGAGCCGAGGCACCCATGCTTGAATACATTCTTATCGACGCAGTGATTCTATGCGTGTTACTAGTGATTGGTTTGCCGGTTCCGCTGTGCTTTGCGGCTGCAGTGCTGTTTCTGTTTACTGTTGGCGATTTTGGGAACGCGACGTTCTTGGTGAGTGCTGGCTTTAGTCAAGTGTCTTCTGTGGTGTTATTGGCTATTCCGCTCTATATAATCGCTGGGGCGATCATGAGCCAAGGCGGCATCGCCAATCGGCTTATTGATTTAGCTGAATCCATCGTGGGTCGGTTTAGCGGTGGCTTAGGTATTGTGGTTGTGCTCGCAACGGCTGTGTTTGGTGCAATATCGGGTATGGCTTCTTCTGCAGTCGCAGCGATTGGCACTACGATGATTCCTCGCATGGTAGAGAACGGTTATGACCGTGGCTATGCGACTAGTTTGGTATCTTGCTCATCCGTGCTGGCGCTGCTATTGCCGCCTAGTGCGTCGATTATTCTTTATGGCTGGGTGTCTGGCACTTCTATTACGGCTGCGTTTCTTGCGCCGATCATACCGGCTTTCTTGCTCATCGCGCTGTTCTGTTTCTGGAACTGGGTGCTTACTCGCCGTATGCCATTGCAGCAGATGCCAGCGTTACCAGCGCGCGAGTGGGGGCAAGAGGTTGCCCGGCGTGGCCGCCGAGCTAGTCTTGGCCTGTTCATGCCGCTGATTATTCTCGGTTGTATCTATGGGGGGGTAACTACGCCAACCGAGGCGGCCGCTGTGGCGGTTATTTATGCCATGCCTTTGAGTGTGCTGATCTATCGCGATATGGACTGGAAGGATCTATACACAACCCTTTGGAAGGCTGGGCAGATGACCGGGGTACTTCTGGTGCTGGTTTTTTTTGCCTCTATGCTATCGCGCATGCTGACGATGCAGAATGTGCCGCAGCTGATGCTTGAAGGCTTTACGCATGTTAGCGATAATCCGCTCATCCTGCTGCTGATGGTTAATCTGTTTCTTATTGTTGTTGGCATGCTAATGGACGATGCTAGCGCTATCCTGTTGGCCACGCCTATGTTGATGCCCATCATGCATAATCTTGAGATTGATCCTGTCCACTTCGCTGCGATCATCACTACCAACTTAGGTATGGGGCTGATTACACCGCCTACCGCGCCGCTACTTTATCTTGGTTCCTTAGTGGGTAAGGTGCCGTTGGTACAGATGCTTTCTCCCACCTGTGTGTTCTTGCTATTTGCGTATATGCCTGTCGTCATGCTGACAACTTACTTTCCTGCGCTGTCGCTGACACTGCCACGTCTGATGGGGTATTAATAGGAAACTTGTGTCCGTTAAAGGAAGAGTATACAGACAGAGTTGGTTTGAATCACCGGATCAAGCCTGAGCGGTTATTGACCATTAGACACCCGGCGATAATGGATAGCGGAAATTTCAGTAATCTTTGGGCCTTTGTTTAGCCGGGTAGGCTTGCTCCGAATGGATTTGTGGAGAACTTAAATGATAAGGGCGGATGCAGATTCTGAGTGCAACACCCTCATTGGATAGTTGATGGGCTCTCATGATACTTGGCCATTAGCTCGCTCATGACTTCTATCGGACATTTAAAATCAAAGCGTTTTCGAGGCCGCATATTTAGCTCTAAAGCAATGGCATCTAGCTCTTCTTGGCTATAAGTTGGAGCGCATCGTAGATGACTTCGTGTGAAGACATGGAGGTAAGTGTTATCAGGAAATTTACGCTTCAGTGTGGGCTATTTGCTCTAGTGACCAGTACTTGCGCAGCAGGTAGGCCACCAGTTCGAACAGCTCACCATCGAGGTGCAGCTTCGGAGAACGTCGAGGCCGACAGTGGGTCAGTCAGGCTCGGTATCCAGCGAGACTAGCGTCATACGCTATGTCAGACCTGACCGTGTGGCGTGTCAGTTCTCGTGAAATGGTGTTGTGTGCACGATCCAGCTGACGCGCGATGGCACGAATCGAGTGGTGCCCCTGCATCAGCATGATGGCAGCTCGGTCTTCAGCAGAAAGATGGCGATAACAATGAGTCATGGCAATACCATACCTGATAGGTTAAGTGTTGCACTTGCTCATTGAGACCGCCATATCGAAATCTTCAAAGTCCTTCAGCAATTGCTTACTGCGTATTTTTTTGCGCTTGCCACGCGAGAGCCAGAACAGATCTTCCATGTCGTTAATCGGGTAAGCATCACTGCCGCCGACCAGGTGAACCGAGAGCTGGCGGCGTGAGAAGTGTAGGCCGCCCCCCTTGCCAAAACGTCACCTGCGGTACTGGCGAGTGTTTGAGCCTGAACTGCTGGGCAGGCACGACGCAATCCTGCCGGTCGGCGAGTCCCTTGAGCGGGACGGTTTCGCCTTGCAGCGCCAGCAAGGCATTGGCCGTGTCACTGATCTTTGCGCCAAAGCGAAAGGACGTAGCCAAGCGCATCACGGTGACATCTTTAACGCGATGTGACGCCATGGCGTTCTAGGCTCCCCGCCACTGATAGATGGCCTGGTACGGATCACCGGCCAAAAGAACGCGGCACCTGGGCTGGTCTATCACAATCGCTTCCGCGCAGGGGTTGGAGTCCTGAGCTTCATCGAGCAGAACAATATCGTAACGCGACGACAAATCCGGCTGACTGAGTTGGAACAACTTGAAATAGCCGTCGTGGGTAATAGAGACGTTGCGGTTATTCAGGTCGCTCATTTGCAGCCAAAGTTGCTTGGCATGGTGGGTGACGATGGCCTGTCGATCTTTATCTTTGGAAGCAGCCCCTTTGGGGAGCGGCCAATGACGGTAGCTGATCTCTTTGTCGGCGCTGATCACATAGGCGTGAAGGGCGATGCGAATGTCTTGGGCCAGTGACCAGTCAGATGTCCTCACCACTTCCAGAATGTCCTCCAGGCACAGGTTCGGGGCGAGTTTGTGCCGATAATCCTTGCCGATGGCCGCATTTGCACTTGTGAAGTCCTGTTGCCGGATCCAGTCAATATATACCTCAAAACCTGCCGGAACTGGAAGCTCAGGTTCCTTGTCCTCAATATATACCAAGTATCCAAAGGCCACTTCTTAAGTCAGCAAGGTAAAAGACCAGCCACCCATGATCGCATGATGATGACAATATGGCGCCGTTGCGGATTTTCTTTAAGCACTGTTACGCGGTGGGCGGCGATCTGCTCCATTGCCAGCAAGTTTGGTTGTACACCAGAGACCTTAAGAGCCTGGTGCAAACGCTCAGAACTCACACAGGAAGATAGCTCGGTTAACCTGCCTGAAAATGAACGACTCAAGCAGCTAGAGCGTGAAAACGTCGAATTGAAGCGCGCCAATGAAATTCTCCGTAAGGCGGCTGCTTTTTTCGCCCAGGCGGAACTCGACCGGAAACCCAATTGATGGTGTCATTTATCGACGAGCATCGTGTTCAGCTCGAGGTTGAGTCGATTTGTAGCCAGCTGCCAATCGCCCCATCGACGTATTACCACCACAAGGCACTTGAGACCGATCCTGAGGGGCGGGCAGATCGATATCCGCAGGATGTGCGATTCTTACGGCGGAGGTTCAGAGGGTGTGGCAGGAAAACTTCTGCGTCTACGGTGCTCGTAAGGTCTGGCGGCAACTTCGCCGTGAGGGCGTTAATGTTGCTCGTTGCACCGTAGAACGGCTCATGCGACGCCTAGGGATTCGCGGCGTGGTGCGAGGCCTACGCCCCTTCACGACGATCAGTTATCCCGGCCAGAAACGAGCACCTGATTTAGTGAAACGTGACTTGACGGCCATGCGTCCTAATTAGCTTTGGGTGGCCGATTTTACGTATGTCGCTACCTGGTCTGGCTTCGTTTACGTTGCGTTCGTTATCGATGTTTATGCACGCTGTATCGTAGGTTGGCGTGTAGCAGCGTCGATGAAAACGGGATTGGTACTGACGCATTTCTAAAGATCAAGTGTCTATTTGTACCTGATTGATCGCTCGATTTCCGGCGCGAATGATGTGGTAAACCTCCCGGGCTATGTAGCGCTTCAGACAACGGATAATTTCTAGTTTTGTAAGGCCCTGATCAGTACGCTTCTTCACATAGGCCTGTGACACTTACCCGTAAGTTGGGATATTTGGACTTTAAGCCACAAACCGAGACTACAGATCAACTCGAATTCCAGAACAGCCTGTGGGTAGCACCCGAGAAAAGGGACATTACCGTTATACAACTATATGAATTAAAACAATTATCCTGACATAAACAAGTAAAAGAAAGAGTGAAAAAATTCGCCCAAGTTGGACACATATACCAAGCACGTTCAAGCAGCCTGAACATTGGCCTGATGGCGCTCCCACTAAAGCGGTCTTTAACGGCAAAGCGACAGGCTTCTGACAGCCGGTTGGCAGCACACCGGAAGGGTGCTTGGATTCCCAATGATCCAAACCATAAGCCACCTAGCCAAACTCATTTCTGGGATGGCACGAAATGCAGGCCAGATGCCACTAACTGCTTACCCCTGGAAGACCAAATACATGAGTGACGGGGCTTACGCGACTGATTCTGCGCCAATGCAGTAGCGATGCACACCGATGGACGGTAAATAAGGCTCTACGTCTATTCTCGCATCTTTACGTCGCTTGCGACGTTGTTCCATATCCGGTTCTGAGGGCGGTGTTCGAAGCGCAGGTAGCAATCCTGTTCGTGGATCGGGTGGCACAATAATAGGCACAGACGAATTGAACGCGAGCGGGCGGGGGGTAGGTTGTTCCTCAACAGAAGCAAAGTAAACGTTCGCCCGAAGCTGAGGGGTTTGCTTGCGTACCAGCGCCAGCGGCTCACTCGCTGGAAGACTGGCCAGCTTTTTCAACTGAATCGCGATGTGTGGCTGATCGGCGCCGAGCTTAATTAGCCGCTTTTCGGCCTCCGCGATGCTAATTTTTACAATCGAACGCCCAGAAACCTGCCACCCAACGCCGATATGCCGGATCGGATGATCGAGAACATGCACCGCTCGTATCGTCTTCTTCAGGCTCAACCTGGCAAGCCCTGCTGTGTTCAAGTGCTGGCGCAAATACTGGAACTGGCTGCCAACTTCTGCTTTGAGTAACGATTGCGAGTTGTGTTGCGGCTCAGTCTGCTTGATCTCATCGGCAATCGCCCGAAACATAGCCTTTTGCTTATTCAACCCACCGAATTTTTCTCTCAGTGTTTCGGAAGCTGCAATGACGCCTGCATGCTTGGATGTCAACACACCCGATGTGCCTGCCTCATGCCACATATCCATCAGGACACACCGTAGCCAATCGGAATTGGCATGCGCAGCCGTCATGGCCCAGGCCTGCGGACGTTCTCTCTCGTACTGTGCACACACGTCGTCAATGGCCTTCACCAATCGACCAAAACACTCACCCGCTTGATGAATGAGCCTGAAGCGTCGGTAGTCTTTATCCAGGGTGTCAGTTGTCATGAAGTGTCTCCGCTAAAGCAGTGCGTATACCTATATCAGGATAGCAAGTTAACACTAATGTTCGTTTTTAATACTCTATATATAATCATATATAGTGTTTTTAGTGTATTGCGGCATATCATGCAGTTTCATAAGTCACAAAAGTGCCTCGAAACTTATCCTTTTAAAAGCTACTATCAATCCACTCCCCAGCCTGCTGAACGAGCATCATGAAATGATTCCGAAGATCGTCGCAGTCGTGGGGCATAATCGCATCAAAGTTCTCGCATTCTCTGACAGACGCAGCACACAATCCGAGATGTTTTACCATGTGCCTTACCGCGGCTGACGTAGGTTTATGGCGAAGCAGTTCCTCTGTGGCAAAAAGACGATCGCTAGTGGCGGCCTCAAGTTTCATGCCTATTTCGACCTGGGCTAGATATTCCTTTGAAAACCCGCTCATATATTATTTCCCATGTTTGGATAAATATTTTGTAAACATATTCGTTTGATTTAATTGGATATGTCACCATTATTGACCACCAAGTTAGCAGCGTTATTCAGGGCGGTAGCCGAACCGGCCAGACTGTAAACGCGCCGCTTTTTGACGGTGACTCTTGGTTTCATCGAAGACATAACGCTCGGTTGTCACAACAGACGCATGGCCTAGTATTACCTGAATTTCCCGTATCGACATACCGGCTTCCCGCAAATCCGTCGCGCAGGTGCGCCGCAAGTCATGGGGGGCCAACTTCAGTTCATCGGGCAACATCAGCCGTAGGCGTTCCAGACGATTATTGACGCTACGAAGGCTTAACGGGGTTTTAAGATAGTCGTTTGAAGGTGCCTTCTGTTTTACCCAAATGGGATTAAATAAATAACCTGGAGTACGGCCACGGTACTTATCCAGATATTCATTTAAGCGCCATACTACACAGTCTGGTAACGTCAGCGAGCGCTGCTTTTGGCCTTTACCTACGACCGTGATCTCATGGCTGATGAAATCAATGTCCTTGAGCTGGATGCTAACTGTTTCGGCACGCCGAAGCCCAATGGATGCCATCATCGCAATCATCAAGCCATCACGAAATGCCCTAGCAGTGGGCTCTTGGTCACACAAATCAAGTAGTGCCCTAATTGTGCCTGCACTATGGGCAGTCCCGGCGCGTTTAGCGTGAGAATAACGGGCCGCCTTGATCTGCTTAATACGATCCAGGGTGGCATGGCTGATCTGATCTAGCATCCAGGCTTCTGTGGCTATACCGCGAATTACCGCACGAACGGCATTCCGTTTGGCTGGGGATTGGCCGGAATCACGGTAGGTTGCCAGTATCTCGCTGACCACATCAGGCGTCAGGGTTGACCAGTCTACATAATCATAGGGGAATGCCTGGTTGGGATGTTGAGCCCGACCGTCATTGTTGGGTGCGCTTAACTTTGGTGGCTTGGGTGCGCCGAGAGCTTTGGTGGCAATTTCGTTAATGAGACTCCGCTTTGAAGTGACGCTGGCAACGGATTCCTGGTTACGCAAATGCCGGTGAGCAGCATTGCTTCCGCGAGGGAATGGTTGGCTAAGGTCAAATATCACCCGAACGGGCGGTTCCTCGTAATCCATCACACCCGTTGCCGGAAATGAAGGTGTGATTGTCGTCATTGAGTGCTGCGATGTGACGATAATGTGTTTGTTGTCATTTTGCATGGTGGTATCCCATAGAAATACGTTGGCTGATCCGAGTATGCAATAACCGCTATGCTATAAGACCGTAATCAACATTGAGGCTCAAAGCTGAAATGGATTTAGCCCTATTCAAGTCAGCACAAAAAAACCCATGCTGATGCTCCTGTCATAATTGCATTTAATATATCTTAAAGGTAGTTAATGAATTAGAAAAGGGCAAACGGCCTGCTACTACCTGGCGAAACTTCTGCTTTGATGCTCTATTTAGAAAACGGTCTTTTATAATACCCTTGCTTTTACGTGTTGCGGTCTAGCTAAGCTACTGCCCACGCCACAGGTAAGAAAATGCGCTCATGGCCTCAAAAAAACAGTCACTCGATTAAGTAAAAACTTCAATAATTATGAATATAATCATTGCTTTAAATGTATTTCTTAGTTTTTATGAGACTCTGTACTTAAAATCTGTCTTTTTGGGCATACCTACCCCTGAACATTTTGCGTACAGCAGCCAAAAATACTGGCTGCATCACGCAATCAGGGGCTAACAGTTCTTTTGGGAGAGGCTATTTCAACATCTTGCCGCGCTCTTTAAATGGTGGCTTGGCCTGATCCTGATCGTCCCGAACTCCCATTGATTTGCACGCATCACATGCCCAAAGACGTGTCTTCTTTTTTGAGAGGATGCTAGAAGTTGTTCTGGTCAATAAAACCGGACACATTAATTTGCTAATTTCTCATACTCTGCTGGAGCCTGATCACCATTCGATGAATGCAGTCGCTCCAGGTTGTAATACTTCATGTAGGCCTCGACATCCCGTTTCATGTGAGCCCGTGTTGGCTGGTGTACTTTAAGTAGCCAATCGTGTTTCAGACTGCCGAAAAATCGCTCAACAACCGCGTTGACGCTCCTATGTCAAATATTCTCCCGTAATTTTCCAAGATCCCTCATTATCAGTGGGAATAATTCTCGAACAATATATCGTTTCAGGCAGCGATGAATTTCCTTGGACGTAAGTCCTTCCGCTGTTCGTCGGTCTACATAGGCACGGGTTCGGGGATCGCTTCGCATCCTAACCATAGCTATCGTCCATAACGCATTGTTAGCCGCTCGGCTGCCACCTCGGTTTAGTCGATGCCTTGTCGTCTTGCCTGAGGAGGCGGGTAGAGGGTTTACACCGCAGAGCGAAGCTAAGGCTGCTTCATTCTTCAGGCGTTCAGGGTTGTCTCCGGCAACGGACAAAAGAATAGCCGCAGTATGAGGACCTACGCCAAAGCGACTCCGCAGCTGTTGCGCATGCTTTTGGGTAAGTGCCTCCAGTTGCTTATCAAATTTTTCTAATTCGGCAGCTAACGTCAGCCATCGCTTGGCAAGTGACCTGAGCGTTGAGGTCAACGCCTGCAAGAGAACACTATCTCCTAGGTGACGGATCTTTGCACAAGCCTTCACGCAGTCGCCTGTTTTCGGTCTCCATAGCTTCTCGCGGATGTCCTGGGGCGCACTCACCAGCAAGGCGCGTAATTGATTGATCGCTTGCGTCTTCGCCTTTACGGCGCTGCGCCTGGCGACGGATATGATGCGCATCGCCTCACAGGCACCTGATTGCTGTTTAGGTATGGCGGTCGCTATACCTGACAACACCGCTCTAGCTGCACTTTCGGCATCCGTCGGGTCGGACTTGCCCTGCTGTCGTCGCTTGGCTCTATCAGGCCGATTCACTTCAAGAACCGTGATTCCATTATCGATCAGGAAACGGCAAAGTCCTGCACCATAGGTTCCTGTCCCTTCGATACCTGCACGAGTCAGGGTGCCAAAAGACGAAGCCCAGCTTAGCAAGTCAAGGTAACCTGCCGAACTTGCGGAAACGGATCGAGTTCCAAGTAACTGACCTATCTCGCTGATTACAGCACCTGCATGGACATCCAGGTGTGTATCTACACCTAGAATAACTTCCTGTGGCGATTCAAGTTTCATGGGATACACTCCTTAGTGGTGGCGTATTCCCAATCTCAATCGCAGGACAGGACACTCACGGCGCAGAACAAAGCTCCTATTAGGTCACAAACGCTGAGCCCGGGAAGCCTCGGGGAACATCAATACTGGCCGACAGGTCAACGCGAAGGCAGTAAAGCCAATCCCAGCACGGGTCAGGCCAATATGATGTTCACAAGTATAGTAGACTGAGTGTACGGCTCCTATGAAAAGACACCAGCACCGTCGAAAAACACAGCGTCTCCACCGGATGCTTAAACTTACGATTCTCACCCCAAAAAACACATACGCTTCTTTTTAGCTGCTGCGGCCGATCAGGTGACTCATCACGTATCCTCAAGGTTCACCCGATGCCTGCTCCAACGAAAGATGCAGATTTTCAGCCCCTTCTTCGCAGTTCTAGTCTGGTGCCTGGTGCCACTGAACATAAGTTTTAAGCGTCTCAGTAGTCGCTCCACCTGCCATACACGTTACGACCGGGACATCAACGATCAAGCATCAAGGTATCTTGAAGTTGAAGGCTGAAGGACTTGCCCATCGAAGCTCGCGTAAATCCGCCACGTTGTCGGTAGCAGCCGTTGAAGAGGGAAGCCCCACCCATTAGGGCGGGGAGCAGTTACCTCATCACTTCTTGCACAGCGAGCAAATCGAAACTGTTGCCTATCTCACCCAAAGTCGCGAAGTCCTTACCGTAAATCCACCCTATGTGCTTAATGTTACAGGTTACGATCGCAACATCTGCCTGGGCAGAAAATGATGACATCATCAAAGAACCAAAAGCAGTTAACCTCAAAACCTCATCTGCCATCCAATTACCCATCAGTGACCAGCGCCCACCAGTAAGGCTCAAAGTTGTTCTCTAAGGTAAAAATGTAATAAATCGACATTATATTGTCGATAATAAAAGATATATATATTATAGTGTCGATATGAAAACACGGCATGTTACCCTCAGCCCTAAAGCCTCCCTCTCCCTGCGTCTGTTCGCCGGACTGATCGAAGAGGGTAGACTCAATAAAGGGTGGACCCGCGACGAGCTCGCTGATCGGGTTGGTGTTGGCGTGGTCACTATCCGTCAGGTCGCCAAAGGCTCATCCCGAGTGGCTATTGGAACTTATTTCGAAGCTGCGGCGTTGGTCGGCGTTTCGCTATTCACCAATGATCTGGACACACTAAACCGCGAACAAACGATCCAGCGAGACCGGCTAACATTGCTCCCCAAGCGGGTTCACCGCCAGCCACAAGAGCCTATTGATGATGATTTCTAGTCGACGCGCCTACGTTTGGATCTGGCTTCCCAGACAGACATTTCCAGTGGTCGCCGGTCTTGTCGAACGCGATGATCAAGACCACTATCGCTTTACCTATGGTCGTAGTTACCTTACACGCCCTGATGCGATCAGCCTATTCCCCGAAGAGCTCCCCCTTCGTCCCGGAAACCAGGAGAAAGTAGACGGTGCGTTACCTTCCTGCCTACGTGACGCCTCACCAGACGCTTGGGGGCGACGCGTCATTATCAACCGTCTTACGGGGCAAAAAGGCGATAAGGCTAATGGTGTCGACTTCAATGAGTTAGTCTATCTGCTCGAATCTGGCTCGGATAGAATCGGTGCGTTAGATTTACAGCAATCGCCCACTGACTACCGACCACAAGAGAACCAAGTTGCCACCTTGGATGAATTGCAAGAAGCCTCAGCGTATGTAGAGGCTGGAGAACCGCTGCCCCCAGCCTTAGACCTGGCCATTCAGCATGGCAGCAGTATCGGCGGTGCCCGCCCTAAGGCTCTGTTGAACGATCAGGATCGCAAATTGGTGGCAAAGTTCTCTTCTAGTACCGACCTTTACAGCGTAGTGAAGGCGGAATTTGTCGCCATGCGGCTCGCCCAGCAGGCGGGGCTGGATGTTGCGCCCATCAAGATGGCCCGCTCATTAGGCAAGGATGTACTGCTGATTGAACGCTTCGACAGAATGAAGACAGCTGATGGTTGGGGGAGACACATTGTGCTCTCTGCTCTCACGCTGCTCGGTCTGGACGAGATGATGGCCCGCTATGCCAGCTATGAAGATCTCGCCCATCGAATCCGATCTAAATTCAACCAGCCGGGGAAAACACTGGTCGAGTTGTTCAGCCGCATCGTCTTCAACGTACTTTGCGGAAATACCGACGACCATGCACGTAATCATGCTGCCTTCTGGGATGGTATGCACTATCGACTAACTCCGGCCTACGATATCTGTCCGCAGTCACGTACCGGTGGCGAAGCCACCCAGGCGATGCTGTTGTATGACCAGGAACGTCGCAGTCAGCTAATCCACTGTTTGGCAGCCGCAGAGCGGCTCGGTCTTAGCCGGACTCAGGCCCGTGAAATCATCAATCACCAGATTGCGATCATCCATGATTATTGGGATGCTGTTTGCGATGAGGCTGACCTAAGCCAGGTCGATCGTGACTTTCTATGGGGTAGGCAGTTTCTAAATCCGTTTGCGCTGGAGGGCTATTCTGAGAGATGAGACAGCATTCTCCTGGTTAGATACAGTCATGATGAAATCATCAAAGCACCAAAAGCGGGTAACCTCAAAACCTTATTTAGAATTATCATCAAAAGCTCATTTGCTATCCAATTGCACATCAGTGACCAGCGCCCACCCGTAAAGCTCAAAGCTGTTTTCCACGCTGTCACAAAGCAGCGTCAACGAAAGGATCGTAATCGCTGGTATAGTGCGCAGTATCCAACGCTTCGTAGTAAGCTGATCGCTGCTCTACCTTGATCAGGGCGGCACGGAATCCTGTTTTCATCAGCTCAAGGTCACGATAGAACCGACCTTCTTCCATCTTGGAGCCATCGCTACAGGTAGCTACGTCCTTTAACCCAAGGTCGATGCCGACAGCTCCCTGCCCAGTAGATGGCTTGACCTCTACGTCAACTGCGACGTTGAAGTACCAGCGGCCCAGGCTGTCTTCGTTGAAGGATCCTGAGCGGAATTTGTATTTCGACAGGCCGTAGCTATCCCAGACCTTGAAATGGTTGCCGTTGTGGAATACCTGCCCATTCTTCCACTTGGCCGCGCCGGTATTGACCGGAATCCAGCCAAGTGAGCGTCTCACACCCCGAGACTTACGCCACTGTAGGCGAGTCTTCTTGAATTGCTTGCGACGGACGACGTATTCGGCGGCAACACACTGCAAGGTCTGGCTGTGCAGGCCGAGGTCCTTGCCGGCACCTTTGGTATAGGGGTGCATGTCGTAGGCGGACAGAAACAGACCATTCTCCCGAATGGTTCGGGATGACAGTTCGTTCAAGTAGTTCTTCACGCTACGAGCCATGCGGTTCAGCTCTGATGCGTGTTTGTCCTTCACTCTGACCTTGAGGGTCTTGGTCTGTTTCATGCCTTAGAGTATACTTGGTCTATGGACAACAAACAAGCTATCAGAACAGGTCGCCACTGCGTTTCCCTTATGCACGCTCATTTGGTCTTCGTCACTAAGTACCGCGGCAAGGTGTTTAACGCAACCCAACTCACCACGCTGGAAAGGATATTGCGCGATGTATGCAAAGATTTCGAGGCAGATCTAGAAGAGTTCAATGGCGAGGAAGACCACGTACATCTGCTGGTCAACTTCCCACCCAAGGTGGCGGTGTCTCGGCTGGTCAACAGTTTGAAAGGTGTATCCAGCCGTCAGATGAAGCTGTACCACCCTGAACTAATCCAGACTGCTTACAGAAAGAACGCCCTTTGGAGCCCTAGCTATTTTGCTGGCAGCGTTGGCGGGGCGCCTATTTCTATCGTGAGGCAATACATTGAACAGCAGAGCAGGCCTACCTAGGGCCGCTTGTGCGGCCCACGCTATTAGAAGTACGGGGTTTTTCGCGCATTTTGATAAGGCAGATTGGTTCATGAATTTCTGGCATGGACATTATTACTGACGCCCTTCTACTATATCGTCTACTCGCGCTTCCTCGATATGCGGAAGGCGTACCAATTCCAGCTTGCCGCTTTGATTGATGTCGATACACTCAGCGGCTTTGCTGCAGGTGTCGAGCTAGAGCCTCAGCATGTCGGTAGGATGGTAGCCCGAGCGTGCGGTCGCCAGCCTCACACGTTCAAAGCTAAGAGCTTCGAGGTCGAGAGAATCGACGTACAGGTTGATCACGCAGATGGATATGATCGCTGGGAATCAGTTTCTCGGTAGACGGTGGTGACAGGTCGAGCATCACTCATGATTTAGCGTGCTATGCGATCAGGAATGCCTGAAAGCAGTTTTTGGAACGGACTTTCGGCATGTCACCGATGCCGAGGTGAGACGGGTGGTCGAAAAGCTGAATGACCGCGAAAACGACTTGGCTATATAGGATGCTGGCACAAGTGTTACTGGGAGAGTGCTCAGAAGCTCTAAATACCCCAGGTGCTGCACTTATTGCTTGAGTCCAAGATTGAAACAAGAAAATACCGGTCTTTTTTCCATCAGATCGGCTTTCACCGGACTATGCAGTAGAACACTGCGCCATTTGCATACGATAGTAGGTACCCTGCCGTGCCATCAGCGCATTGTGATTACCACACTCGGTTACACGTCCCGCTTCGAGCACAACAATCCTGTCTGCTCCCTGCACCGTGGACAGCCGATGGGAAATCACTATGACGGTACGACTCTTCACCAGATAATTCAGCGCGCCCTGCACTAGCGTTTCATTCTCTACATCCAGAGATGCGGTGGGCTCATCCAGTACAAGAATAGGACTATCTTTGAGAATGGCGCGTGCAATACTGATACGCTGGCGCTCTCCGCCCGACAGATTCCCGCCGCGTTCGCCCACAATAGTCTCATAGCCTTGCGGTAAGGCCTGCACAAACTCGTCACAATTAGCCAGGCGAGCCGCTTGCTGTACCTCTTCCCGGGTTGCCGACGGCCTGGCGATATGAATGTTGTGCAGCACCGTATCGTTAAATAAATAGACATCCTGGAAAACGACCGACACAAGCCCGCTTAATTCGGCTGCGCTCATGTGACGGATATCGGCGCCACCAATCCGTATCGCCCCACACTGAGGGTCTGCATAACGTTGCATTAGTTTCATTAATGTCGTTTTGCCGGCCCCCGATGGCCCGACGATAGCCGTCATGGAGCGTTCAGGAATAGATAAGGAGACATCACACAAACCGACCTTATTGCTATTGGCATACTGAAACGACATCTGGCTGAACTCAATTCCATAATCCCGGGGCTGCTGTTGCGGTTCAAACACAACCTGATTAGGCTGCGCTCTCAAGGTATCCAGATCGCCCATCGCTGATTCCAGCATATCAAACATATAGGTGTATAACACCAGACTGGATAATGGTTCGGCAAAGCGAATGACAATAACTAAAAACGCGCCAAGTAATGCCAACGGCAATTGCCCGATCATCACCAGATAAACACCAAGCAGCATCACCGTCAGCATCCCCAGCTCAACCATGCTCGTCATCAATAGATTAGGACTGGAGCCCAGTTGTGTATCCTTTCGCTGCATGGCTTCCAGATCGTCGAATCGGGCCTGCAAGCGATGACGCTGTGCGCTCTCCTGCCCTACTGCCTTCAAAATAGCCAAGCCCTGAATATATTCCACCGCATCTGAATATAATGCCTTATGCGCTTCATCAACGCCGCGCGCCGATTGACCGAAGGCCGGTCTTCTGCGGTGGTAGAAAAACACGATTGCTGGAAAAACGGCCAGCAGCGCTAACGATAACCGCCAGTCGTATGCAAGCAAAACGATAGCGACGATAATCGGCACGAGCAGCGACGTAAAAATCGCGTTGGCCACACCCAGAACATAGGACAGAGTACTATCCACACTGGTCAGTAGCGTATGGATCAACTCTCCTGAGCGCGCGCCCTGAATATCCTGCAACGGCATCTGACGCATCTTGCGCCCAAGCTCGGTACGCAAAAACTGCGTAATCATGATCATCTCGCCACGGAACTCAAAATGATAGGCACGCCATCGCAGCGCCGCTGAAAATGCAAAGCAAAGCGTAAAAATGCTTAACCAGACCAGCGCACTGTTCATATCATGAGTAATACACAGCGCGTCAATCAACGGTAATATGCTAGCCAACGCCAAACCTTGCAGAACCGCTGACAAACCTAATTTAAAGATACTAGACCGCAATGACTGGGCCCGATCACCCGCAGTACGCATCAGGGATTCCCAGGTTTTTCGTATTGGCGCGAACCTGCGATTCTCCATGGCTATTTCGGTTGTGTTCATACTGACGGCTCCTGGCCCGAAGTATCAATAAAGGACTGACGAATTGACCAGCCCTGAGCTCGCGTACGTTGCTCCCACATGCGATAATACAATCCGTTTTGGACGAGCAACTTATCGTGCGTCCCACGTTCACGGAGCAGGCCTTTTTCTAGAACTACGACCTGATCGACATCACGAATCAGCGACAGGCGGTGTGCAACCACTATGACCGTACGTGACCGCATCAATGCAAATAACGCCTGCGTGATAGCAACTTCATTTTCGGGATCGGCATAGGCTGTTGCTTCATCGAGCACGAGAATCGGTCGATCCAACAATACTGCTCGGGCGATTGTAATACGCTGGCGCTGACCCCCAGAAAGAAATACTCCACGCTCTCCGACCGGCGTGTCGTACCCTTTTGGCAACGGCATAATGAAATCGTGAGCTTGGGCAATTCTGGCTGCCTGTTCCACGTCCTTGGCTGACGCATCGGGACTGCCCAATCGGATGTTGTCTGCGATACTACCTGAAAAAAGAAAATTCTCTTGGAATACGAAGCCAACGATTTGCGACAAATCATCAAACGTCATATCCCTGATGTCCACCCCGCCTATCCGTATAGCGCCTTGGTCGGGATCCTGAAAGCGCGGCAGCATCGCGGCCAGCGTGCTCTTTCCGGCACCCGAAGGCCCGACCAGCGCAGTCACTGTGCCCTGCGGCACACTAAAAGATACCTGCTCCAGCGCAGCCTCGCCGGCTTCGTCATAGGCATACGAAACGCCGTCAAACTCGATGCTATAGTCGGCTGGCTTGCTGGCCTTATCAGCAGCAACTTCCCGGATAGTCGGCAAGTTGTTAAATTCATAAATGCGCTCAACCGGCTCTGCAATTTTCTGAAGAGTCGATTGCATAAACAGCAAGGGTAAGATGGTTTCCGCCAGTATGGCACTCACCAGCAGAAAGCCCACCCAGCGCCAAAGTTCCAACGTTCCGTCTCCGTAGAACAAGGCACCGATCCACAGTAGAAAAGTCAAAGTGAACAGCGGATTGAGCAGCACCATCAGCACATTGCCGAAACTGGCCACTTCGCGGTACCACCGCGACACAAACGCGGAGAACCGGTCCAGCGCATTCTGATAGCGACTAAACGTCGAATGCCCCCCATCAAATGTACGCACCACCGGCATTGCTTGGATGAACTCCACAATCGACGCATTCACTTCCTCACGGGCTTCTCCATAAACGTGAGTAGCCTGGCTATTATTGGCCGCGACCCGTCTGAGATAAAGCATCACGGTCACCAGAATCACAATCACCACTAGGGCTAGCCGCCAGTCCAGCCAAACGAGAAAGCCCAATGTGAAAAGCGGCGCAATCATTACGCGTGGAAACATCGGTGTCGTGTCGGCCACGAAAGCGTGTAGATCGCGGATGTCATCAACCAATACTTTGGACATTGCCCCGGTTCCCTGTTTTCGTATCGTCGCATTGGAAAGACGGGCAAAGTGCGCACTCAGTTGTTTGCGTAGGATATTTTCCAGACGAAACGCTGCCAGATGAGATAAGTAGAAAGCGGCCAAGCGCAGACAAAATGAAAGTACCACGCAGGCAACCATCGCAACGATCCAGTATCCCGCATGCGTAACCGCATTCTCTTCAAGATTCAGGATCAGAAATGCCAGAATTAGTGCTGTGCTCAACGAGGCGATTGTAGAGAGAGCCGAACATGCATATACCCAGCGCATACGCGCTCGAATGGGTTGGATCAGCTCCCAGACCCCGGGGCTGTGCGTCCCCTCGGGGGGGGTCGACTGTTGTTTATTCCTATCCGTCGCCTCGTCTTTTTTCATTACCACATCACCATCTCTTGTGTGTTCGCATCATTCAAAATTTCAGACTATAGTTAATACCCACCGAGCGACCTCGACCATATGCAGCCTGGGCCTCAAACTGGTTTGTCCATGACACAAGGGAATAGTATTGCTTGTTGAAAATATTCTTACTCCAAATGGTCAAGGCATGCGGACCTCGCTCCAGCCCGACTGATAGGTCTGCCAGGGTATACCCCCTCGCCTTGTAGGTATTGGCATTATCTCCATAATGGGAACCCATATGATTGACATCAATGCGTGAAGTCACACTTCCTATCGGAAAATGACGGCGGTATGTCGCATTCACGTTAGCCTGGCTTAAGGGCACTTGCATCGGTCGCACGCCCTCCAGTTCGGGATGATCATCCCAGCGGGTAATCACCGGATCGGAACGGCTGTACGATGCGCCCACCTCCAACTCAGGTGTTACCCTGAGATTGACTTCGGCCTCAAAACCGCGATTGCGCTGCTGGTCCACGCTCCAAACGGAATACGGCGACGCCAGAGTATAAACGGGGTTACTCGAGCGGGACTCGTAAAGCGCCACGGAAGTGTATAAACGGTCATCAAACCAGCGTCCTTTAAATCCCAGTTCGGCCGTTACCCCTTCTTCCTTATGATAGGTCGAAAGCTGGTCAATGACATAAATGCCGGTCGGGTAATAGCTTTGCGCTACGCTACCATACACCAGAGACTGATCGTTCAGGTGCCAGGTCGCAACGCCCGAGAGCAACAGCGTCTTGTCAGTCACAGAGAGGCTTTCTCCGTCCTGAAATCCTTTTCCTACACCATATGTTTTATCGATTTGATATCTTGCACCCAGCCTGAGATCAAACTTTTCATTGAGCGACCATGGCATCTGACCGTAAATGCCCACCCCTTGTTGTGTCTGATTTGTTCCATAATCGATATCACCCATCCCCAATATTAATTTGGTGGAATCATAACGATTGTAATAGCCATCCACGCCCGCAATCCATTGCAGGTCAGCATCTGTATTGCTACTGAAACGAAGATTTTGACTAAGCAGGTGATTATCCTGACTCGTAGACATTTCAGATTGCAGTAAGGGGTGATCACCGCCGTCCACATCTAGCAAACCATTATCACGGTAAGACGTCCACCCGGTAGTAGACTGGAATTCAACTCCGTTCAGATCATGACGAATATCAACGCTCGCCCCCCGTACTTGCGAGTAAGTGAAATCATCTGTGTCGTGGCTCAACTCTCCAAAGTCCAGCTCCTCGCCAATCACGCCCACATAGGAATTGTAATGTTGGTAAGGACGCATGGTTTGGGGATTGACAGTAACCAGCAGCGGTCCGCTCTCCCGGTAATTGTAGCCGTACGCATTGGCCACAATCCTGGTTTGATCTGTAGGCGTAAAGATACCTGTCAATGAAAAATTCTTACGATCCCGGTCCGCTGTAGTATTGCCGGTACGCACATTGGTCAGCCAGCCATCGTCCGTATTCATCGAAAATGCGCCGCTCAATGAAAATTCCTCGTTAAACACATGATGATAACGAGCATTTGTATTGACGTAACCGTCCGATCCCAACCCGAAACCCAGGGTGCCCTCGGACTCTTGCGGCTGCCTGGTAAAAATATTGATGGCACCTGACAGACCATTGTGCCCGTTCAAAATTTGTTGCGGCCCCTTCAGCACTTCAATCCGTTCGACATCACCTGAAATGGCCGGATTTTGCAATTCCACCAGACTTTGGGGAATGCCATCGATATTGACCGCAACGCTGCGACCAAAAATTTCCGAGAACTTACCAATACCGCGTATATAGGGATACTTGGGCCCGCCGGTCAATGAGCTGACCAAGGTGACGCCCGGAACGCGCGCATTCAATTCGGATAGCTCCGTCAGATTCATCGCTTCAATATCATCACTACGCAAAACGGCAATCGATCCAGCGGTCTTTGCAATCTCCTGATGAAAACCGAATCCCTGAACAATAATCGGCTCCAGTGCTTCGACCCCTGGCTCAGTTCCGGCAGACGTCGTGCCAACGGGCGTTGCAGTCTGTTGAGGTAAAGACGCTCGCACCGAAGAGGTCAGTAATTCGGCTGATTCCTGCTGCAACTGTGCCGACGCAGAATTGGGCAACACCATCCCTACTCCTGCTCCTAACGCGGTTAAAATCGCCACCCGGATAGGAAGCACCCCTTTGTTTATTTTTGATTCCATCGTTTCATTCCATGCGCTAAATGAAGGTTTAAACCACATTGACCACCACAGTTTCAGGCACGCGATTGTCAATCCTGCGCAGTACCCATGATAAGCGCGCGCACAAAACAATCGCCAGAAAACACTGGCTCAACAGATAGGCGTACCACCATCCTGCCGCGCCCATACGCGGGACCAGGATGTCCGTAAATGCCAGGACATAACCAAAAGGAAGCCACACCAACCAAGAGACGACCAAGTAAATCAGCATGACCGCAACGCCATCGTCCAAACCGCGCAACAAAAATGCGGCAACAGTGGTCGTCGTCAGGATCATCAGGAGCCAGGGAAGCAACTGCGCCAGTTGCCGCGCCAGCGGCAATAACGCCGCGTCGGGGTCATACAGTTGCAGGATAGGTTCCGGGTAGAAGCCGAGAAGCAATGCCGGCATCAACATTAATAACAGGCTGACAATCAAACATTTGGCCGCCATGGCAATTAACCCGCGTGAATCCATACTGCCACTGGACCGCGCGATCAGAATAGATGCGGCCATAGCCATACCGCCGGTTCCCACCAGCGCTATTCCCAAGATATTGAACGCCAAAGAATGTGCCCCGATGCTTTGCACACCCAATGAAGAAATGGAAACGCCCATGATACTCAGAATAAATAAATCGGAAACGAAATTGAATGCAACGGGAAGGCCTGATTTTGTAAAAAACAGCAGCTTGCGAGCAGAGCAGTCTTCTAGCCCCACTGGGGTTTTCCAGATCAAACGTATCTCGTGCTGCCATAGGCTGAACACCAATAGAATCACATTGATTGTTGAATAGTAAGCGACACTCGACAGTGCAAACCCGACGACTCCCATTTGCGGGAACCCAAAATGTCCCAGTACGATGGCGTAGATCACCAGTGTTTTTACCCCAAGCCCAGCCAGCACCGACGCGGTTACTAGCAAGGGGTAACTGAAAGCCTCAGCAAAGTTGCGACCCAGCAGGAAGAGCACATTTCCCAAAATGAACAAGGGTACGAAATAGAGATAAGTCCTGACCCCATCCGCAAGATCAGGTGTCACGCCAGATATGATCATGGCGCTTTCGCTAAACACGACAATGAGCGCGCCGAAAACCAGCGAAATTCCCACAGACACGACGATCGCCTGGCACAGAAACGGCATGATGCTGGCAGTGGCCCCCACTCCTTTCATTCTGCTCACCGCCGGCACGACCGCGTATACTAAACCGCTAACAAATGCCGTAGGCAAAGCCTCGATCAGTGTCCCGACTGAAATAATGCCAAGCATTTGCATACCGCTACGGCTTGCCATCATGGTTTCAACGAAACTATTGGCCATCTGCAACAGCATCGATAACACTATCGGCCCCGCCAAAAGCATCAGAGGCACAAACACTTTTTCCGAATACCGAACACTGCTGCTAAGTGGCGCTTCCTCGCCTAACATCTGTGTTTGACTTGTCATGAGGCTTCAACCCGTAAGACCTAAAGCATTGCGCCCATATCATAAGTAGATTGTATAAAACCTCTACAAACTATAAGACCTGCTTGATGATAATGATAATCTACATGCGAACTATTATCATATAGTATACTATTAAAAGTGTAAATGATATAATTCTTGTTGTTATCGCCCGCCCCGAACAAATTGCGAGCTGCATTTTTTGCTTGCAAAGAATTTCATTTATCCTGACTACGGCATGTCTGTGATCAGTCAATCATGCTATCTTCCGGAGAGTCGTATATGCCTTCAATCGAACCGGCAAAAACTTCCGTAAAGAAAACGTTTATACCATCAGACTTACAAAAAGCATTGCTAAACAGCTCGTTATTGCAGACAGATAACCAGCTCTACGTCGAACAACTCCATTTATCCGTCGACGGAAAATTCGATCTGGATGCATTCGAGCAAACTTGGCAGTGGTTGATCCAAAGGCATTCCGCCCTGCGCTCAGCCTTTGTTTGGGAAAACCAGTCGGATATCTGGCAAGTAGTTCTTAATCAAGCAAACTTGCGCATTGAACGTATACCGTTGGCTCCCGGCACAAAGGCACACGCTGACAAACAACTGCAACAGTTCATCGAAGAAGATGGGCAAAAGGGTTTTAAACTAGACGCAGCGCCACTGGCCCGCGTAACAGTGCTTGAAGAAAATCCGCAACGGCGCCATATTGTCATCACCATGCATCATGCGATCATGGATGGCTGGTCTTTTACCTTGCTGACTGAAGAAATGGCCTTTGGATACTTGGCATATATTGAGGGCAAGGAACCTGAGCTTCCAGTTCCGGCAGGTTTTGAGGTATACATTGACTGGATCCGGCAACAGGACTTCACAAGTGCAAAGCAGTTTTGGACACAGGCCCTGAGTAAGATCGACAGCGGCACAATCTTCCCCCGTTCGCTCGCGGCAGGCAAGCGTCAGGACGAGCGCTACCGTTTCCTCACTGACACTTTCAGTCAGGCAGAAAGTGTGCGCTTGCAATCCTTCTGCAAATCGGCGCATATCACAGGCAATATTCTTGTCAGTGCTGCATGGCTGATCCTTCTACATGTCTATTGCGCTCGTTCAAACGTGACTTTCGGCAGCGCTTACTCCATACGTCCATTAGATCTGCCCGGCAGCCAGAGTATTGTGGGGCCGCTGATCAATACAATCCCGATCAACGCAACCATAAACAGAGACACACCATTACAGGCATTTTTGCTGTCGCTAAGCAGCGACATGGTTGACTACCAGGTGCATTCGGCTTTACCGCTGACAAGCATCCTGGAGCACTTACCAGATCATGTCACCAGCGGCAGCGACAACCCGCTATTTGAATCATTACTTATTTCAGACAGCTTCGTCCACACCAGTGGAAACGACACCTCGGACGAAAGCGTCATGCACGTCACCAATCACGAAACGCCCGAACGGGTCGCCTATCCAGCCGTCGCCAAGTGTGATCTGCAACACATCCGGCTCTCCTATCATGTCGATCGACTGCAGCCTGGCATTGCACAGGACATGGTGCATTACCTGAAGAATCTGCTTCTATATATGGCTGACAAACCAGAAACAACGATTATGCAGGCAATCGACCACCTCAGCAGGCTTCACCCCACACCGGCCGGCCCCACCAACCAGGGTCGGGATACTCTATGTCAGCGAATACATCATAATGCGCTCCATTCACCCAACATAGTTGCTATCCGCGACACGCACAGCGAGATTACCTATGCCGAATTGTCGCAACATATTCGGACCATGGCAAAAAATCTGCGTGCGCAGCCCAGCCATATTATAGGCGTTGCCTTACCGCGCGACGCGAGGGGGTTAAGCAGCATGCTCGCCATCTTGGAATGCGGCGCATGCTATTTACCTCTGGATACGTCCTATCCTCCGGAACGATTGCGTTTTATCATTGAGGATGCGGCCCCTTCAACAATTATCGTCAACGACACTCAAACACTGCATGCTTTGCAGTTGACGTCACCTGTCAGGACAGTTACTTACGACGCGCTACACGCACAATCTGCGGACATCCAGCTACCAAACACTGATCCAGCGCAACAGATTCCCGAAGACGAACCAGCTTACATTATCTATACGTCCGGCTCCACGGGCCAGCCCAAAGGATCAATCAACACCTATCGCAGCGTACATGCCATCATGAATCTTTGTGACCGGCTCATGGATGTCCCTGGGCAGCGAGTATTGCAGTTTGCGCCGCTTAACTTCGATGTATCGCTACTTGAATCCGCCCTGGCTATCGCTGCCGGTAGTACACTAGAGATATTGCCGGACACGATGAAGACATCCGTTGACTTGGTACAACACTTTATCAAAGAGCATGCGATCAGTTGCGCCTGCCTACCCCCGGTTATGGCCGCAACGCTAACCCTCGACGTAGTCCCAACACTGCGCACACTTATGACTGTCGGTGAACCCTGCCCCCCTCTGGTCGCCAGAATGTGGGGGGAAACACGACGTTTTTTCAACCTGTACGGACCGACTGAAGCGGCTATTATCACGCTGTTCAATGCCGTTCATGAAACTGGTCACAACACGGCTATCGGCATGCCTGTAGACAACGTCGACATTGCCCTGCGTGACCATGATGGGCTGGTGGTGCCTCGTGGTGTGTCTGGTGAGCTGTGGCTGCACGGCGCCAGTGTGGGAGGCGGTTACCTGAATCGGCCCGATACAAATGACCGTGCTTACCGATATGGCGGTTATATGACAGGAGACAACTGCTACATCGACACCAACCAATTAGTTCATTTCATCGGACGCTACGACCAGCAGATACAGGTCCGCGGTTACCGCGTCGAGCTGGGCGAAATCGAACACACTCTTTGCCAAGTATTAAAGGCACGAGAAGCCATAGTGCTCACCAGCAATGACCAAGTTTTTGGCATTTCACTACATGCCTTTATCCGTGGACTCACTGCTTCGCAACAAAGCAACACCCAACTACGGTCTATGCTAAAGAAACATCTACCTGAACATATGTTGCCTTCGAGCATTCAGTTTATTACAGAATGGCCCTTGAACCGGAATCTGAAGATTGATCGTGCGACGCTGCAGAAGAAGATCACCAACACGGCTCAAAAAGTTGCCTTCGAACCATGCACAACCGCAACAGAACAGGTATTGGCAAAACTGTATTCAGAGCAGTTCAAAATATCGGTTGCGGATATTGGTCGCCATTTCGACTTTTTCGCCAATCGCGGACAGTCGCTACTTGCCGCTGCAGCGGCGCTCAAGCTTCGAAAAACACTGGCTTGCCCTGAGATTCCGCTCGATATCATTTACCAATTTCCACGTCTCGGAGAATTGGCCTATTATCTGGATGGCGCTCAAAACGATACATTGTCAAAGAAAACTGTTGGACACAATCATGCTTGATTCCCCTCAATCCGTTGTCAATCTATTTCCCCTGGCTAATTACGATCAAACCGCAGAATGCTGCATATATTGCCTTCCTTCTGCGGGTTCCAGCGCATCCATGTATGCAGCGTGGAGCCAGGCAGTGCCTAATTGGCTGACGGTCAAGGCGGTCGAATACCCAGGCCGCGGCACCCGAATAAACGAACCACTCACCCACAGCCCTAATCAGATTGTTGATGATATCACTACCGCCATCGTCGCAGACACCAGGCCGTTCATCCTGTTTGGACATAGCTTAGGCGCAGCTATCGCATGGTGCATCGTTGCTCGCCTGAAAGCACTTGGTCAGCTGGATCGACTTATATTGCTTGTCATAAGCGGACGTCCCCCGCCAGAGCATGTAGAACGGGATAGTAAGCGCCATGAACTTCCTCGCGAGCAATTCATTGATGAAGTCACGAAATACAGTGGTCTGCCAGACGACATTCGGCAAAATACGGAAATCATGGATTTCTTTTTGCCTATCATACGCAACGACTTCCATATGAACGATGTGTTGTCGCAAGAAACTCCTGACCCAATCGATATTCCGCTGCTGGTCTTTAGCGGCGCGGACGACGACGACACCAATATGCCTATGGCGATGCAAAATTGGGAAAAGTACAGCACCCGATGGGCAGGTCACACCCGCTATCCCGGAGGTCACTTCTTCCTGCGCGAAACGGATGTCATGAAGGACATGTTGAGCCGTATTTGCGAACATATAGATCTGCGAGAACGTAGTGAAATAACGGGTAGTGATACCGCAAGCACCATCGCTCAAAAACACTACCACACGGCGAAAGGGCTACGCGTCAGCTACCGTATTGAAGGGCTGGCCCATGGATTCCCGGTGCTAATGCTACACGGTGGAGTAGGTGCCTACCCGTTGTCCAAACCACTAAAGGAAATTGCAGCCAGCTTTAGTATTGCGCTAATTACTATCAATAGGCCCGGTTTCAATGGCTCAGATCTTGATCCTGAGATCAAACGACTGGAGACATTCGCAGATATAGTGCAGCCGCTGCTACTGCAGGAAAAGATAGTTAAATTTGGCGTGATCGGACTGTGTGCAGGCGCGCCTTTTGCCCATGCATTGGCAAATCGGTACCAAGACCGCATTGCAGGAGTCTGGATATTAAGTGGCATTCCCGATATTAATCTTCTCGAACAACATGGCCTGGAGATTGAAGAGCCCTTGAAGCAAAACCGAGATATCTCTCAAAACACACCAGAGGCCGAGTTGGGAACCCTGATCACACAAGGCATTCGTGAATTCCAACAGACCGTAGACCAAACTTCCTTAGACCCTAGTGCACCACCTGCCTGGGATGCCCGATATCATGCAAGCGGGATTCTGCTGGCTGACTATCTGGACATGCTGCAATGGCAGTTGCAGCAAAACTGCCTGCCTATGGCCCGCGAGTGTAAATTAATCTACCAGCCCTGGGGACTTGACCAAACGCAGCTAAATCTACCCATGACCTTCTGGCATGCCAAAGACGATTCCGAAGTTCCATTCTCAAGTGTAAAGGCCATGGTAGACCTGCTGCCCAATGCAACACTCATCGTACAGGAACAGGACTCGCACTATCCTTCCGATCAAACCATGCTGCAACTGTTCGATTCAATTCAGCAGACCACCAATGCTGGTGCTCTGACAAAGGATCCTGCCTGAAAGTAAAAATGAAACAGTGCTTTCGGCGGTACAGCGCCCGCCAGAGCGATTACCGACGATGGCAACCTTCCAGACACGCCTCTACTGGCCCACTCCAGGCTAGCAGGGGCAAGGTCCAACGTACACACCCGACACCCCGATCCTAGCCCGTTTACCCGGACTATCTTTTGCGAAGTGTCTATTTCGTGCAAATCATCGACCAGGCCCTGCCCCGTAAACTTCAAATAGGCTTCCTTGCGAGTCCAATAGCGCAGGAAAACAGTAGCCTTTTCATCTGCTGGCGCGGCTTCCCATATAAGGTATTCCGGACCGGCCAACACCGTATCTGCCAATTCAACATACGTCTCCAATGGCAAACTCTCGACGTCAACGCCTACACTTGACTTGGCAGCGCCAACAGCAATCGCCAAATGCGCACGACTGTGCGAAAGAGAAAATTCAGGCGCCTGGTGATGCACCGAAGGATCTAACATAGGTTTGCCCCTCGCTGACACAACAAACTGCAGCTTACTCGGATCGGGCTCTAGCATTGTCCAGGCTAGAAACATGCGCAATAGGCCATGCGCTATAATGAAGTCACGTCGCAATGTATCGGAACGAAATGCGTGAGCTCGCTGCTTTTCCGATGCACACAGTAAATCGTACCAAGGTGCAACAATACGCTCAGGCATCAAAGATTCGGAAGCATACCCAAGTGGATGCGTCAATACAAAATAAGCATCCATCTCCTTCAAAAATTGCATAAATACATACTAGTCGTCTTGCGGTCCCATAGAGTAAAAATAGGCATCTTGAATATGGCGGCTTTTTTTATTGAATTTATCACAATGACAACCTAATTTTAATGAAGACTTGTTGCAATTTATATTAATAGCCTGGGCTGCTATATTCTAACCTAAATGTCTCACGTGGTATAAATGAAAGTAGCTTAAAGTATTAAGGTTTCAGGGGCTTACACCAAAAAAAACCAGCAACAGCTTCCAAAACGATACCTGAAAACTCAGCCTGGTTACGGCGTATTTCACGGGAAACGGGTAGATGGAGCTCGCTCCAAGATCCGGGAAATTTGCCTCGGGTTCATGCCTTGGCCACGGCCCACCAGGAGAGTGACACGTTCTTCAATACTGAGTTCGACGTAGGACATGGAGCAAGACCATAGCTGAAGAGTCTGGTATTGCACCCAGCTTCTGCGACCAAACTCATTGTTCTGCGAGTCTTCCGCATTTTTATTAAATGCAATCAATTAAGACTTTGATCGCACAAGTGTAGAACTGCCTCGATAAAAAAAACATCCACTCAACGCAGTCAACAGGCTGGCCCCGATGAATGGAAGCGCATCTCCATAGGTCCAAGTGCTTTGCACGCCAACGCTATACAGATAACTGACGACTATCGGACCGATTGCATTTGCCACACTTGCAATAGATACCAGAGCACCCTGTATTTCGCCCTGCTCGGAGGGCAGCACCGCATTTGAATAAATGCTGTTGATCGCCGCATTGCTGACAGACCCAAGCGTATATGGAATGAGCGCCAGATAGAAGAACCACGGATGAACTGACACAGCAATCAATAACATGCCCGTTCCAAACATTGCATATCCGACAAAACATGACTTTCGATTACCCAATTTTTTATAGGCAAAGTCCACGACCACTGTCTGCACCAGAACCATGAGTACACCAATCAAAACCAGAGAGTTAGCAATTTGCTGCTCATTCCAGGAGAAACGGTATTTAGTAAAGAACGCCCACAAGACCAGCGGTGCCTGAAACGCTAGCAATATGCAGAAGTGGGTCAAAAACAGCCAGGACATACCTGGATATTTTCTAAACTTATTGATGGAATTCATTGGGTTGGCTATTTTGAAAGGACGCCGGCTTGCGTCGCTCAGCGGCTCTCGGAATCCAAACAGGATAAAGAAAAAGCAAAATGCACACATGAGTGCCGCCACCAGAAACGGTACCCTGAGTCCGTAGCCAACGGTTACGCTGCTGATCGCCGGCCCCACAATCATACCCAAACCAATGGCGCCATACATATAGGCAAAATTGCGAGTTTTGTTGTGCTTCTCACTGATATCGGCAATACTTGCCATAGAAACGACTAGCGATGAGCCAGTGATGCCGGCAATAACGCGGCCAAGAAACAATACCCAGATACTGTCGGCAATAGCAAAAATCAGGTAGTCAAGGACAAAGATGGCAAAGCAGACCAGTAATACACGACGTCGACCAAATCTGTCTGACAAGGACCCCATGATTGGTGCGAAGAGAAACTGCATAAGTCCGTAAGTTCCTACAAGCCAACCAGCAATTTCGGTGTTGTGTGCAAGGGTGTCACCAGTGATGGATTCAAGCAGGGCCGGAATCAAAGGCGCAATCAATACGACACCAGCCTGATCCATCATCACTGTCAAAAACAGGCAGAGCAAAATGGTTGCCGTGGATTTGCTAGCTTGAGTGTGAGAAGCTTCGTTGCTCATTCATTCTTCCAATTGTTGGCTCAATTTACGTCCACATGCATACCCAATTGCCGGAGCATGGACTGCATTTCGTCGTCACTCATCTGGGCTGGCTGCACTGTGGAACATTCGACCGGAGTCTCAGAAACGCACCTTTGTTTCGCCTCTCTCATCAATTGCACAAGCAGGTCTTTCATCACCGGCGTCTTCAGAATGTCTGTGGGCTTGATTGATATCCCGCTATTTGCCAGCTCACGACTGATCTCAAGTGCTTGCAGCGAATCGCCCCCAAGCGCAAAGAAATTGTCATCTACCGTGATGTCCTGATTCAGGATGATTTTTTTCCATGTTTGCAACATGGTTTCTTTCACGTCTATTCCAGATTCGGTTTGAGGTGGTCGACTGCGGGCCGGGTCGGGAGCCGCTGCGCTGTTTTCGGGTCTGTTCTGCGAATCCTCGTCGGGAGTAATCCAGAAGGCATGGCGATCCAGCGCAGGTACCGGCAGATCAACCACATTGCCCTTTGGTATGACTGAATTCAAATCAAACGTCACGCCTTTTACCCAGGCTGCACCGATAGCTTTCATGACGGAATCATGGGTGATCTGATCGTTCTGATCGGTACAGGAAATCACGCACGCCGAGGGATAGTGCATGCGAACTAGAGTGCCCATTGCGTTTCCAGGACCAACCTCCAGAAATACCGGCTCTTCGCCCTGCTGTTGCGCCTGATGCATTATGTCAGTAATGCCACCTGCAAAATCCACTGTCCCACGCAAATGCTGCACCCAATAGTCTGCATCTAATACGTGTCCTACTGGCAAAACCCTTCCGTTTACGTTCGAGGCCAACGCGACAGTAAGCGGTCCGGGCTCAAAATCGAGCGTTTCACGCCACTCAGGTAGAGTTTTCTGCATCAGATAACTGTGAAAGCCCCGGCTTACCGGCAGTTTTCGACAGCGGATCATATGTGTTTTACAGTAGGACATCGCTGCGTCTATTCCAGATTTTGAACCTGAGATAACTGTTTGCATTGGGCCGTTTACCGCAGCCAGATCTGCATGAATTGCTTCCTCATGCAGTAATACTTCGACCCGCTCGCGCGGCAGGGAAAGTGCCAGCATGGCGCCGGAGCCGGTCGCTTCCATCAGCCGTGCTCGTGCATCGAGAACGCGGGCAGCCTCCGCTTTCGGCAAGGCATTGGCAGCGTATGCACCAATCAATTCGCCAAGACTGTGACCTGCCACAACCTGTTCGTGTAGACCCGCTTCCTGAAACACCCTACGCAAACCCAGGCACAGTACGAACAGGGCAGGCTGACTCCAACGCGTCATTTGAGCATATTCGTCCGCCTGCACACGATCACCTTCTTGCGGAAACAGCCAGCGACGCAAATCCGTGCCGAGAAAAGGCGAGAACTCAGCGCTAAGACGGTCTACTTCATCGCGGAACCCCTGGTGCCGATGGTACAGGTCCTTAGCAACGTTGCTCCATGGACTGCCTTGTCCGGGAAATAGCATAACTAACCGAACCGGTTTATCAGAACACTGGCCACGAACAAGGTTTGTGCCAGCTTGTGGAGAGAGCAGATCGTTCCCGGCCAAGGCAGCACGACACTTCAATCGTGTCCGGCCGTGAGCGAGTGTGTAAGCTACGTCCCCACGGTCTATCGAAGGATCCTGCGCGACCTTTTGCTGGGTTGTCTCAATGTATCGATCCAGTGCTGTATTCGAACGGGCTGACCACAAATAAAGAAGCGCGTCCTGACGGGATGGCCGAGAAGTCCGGCGAGGTGGCGTCGCAAGAACTACATGTGCATTAGTACCACCGAAGCCGAACGAACTGACGCCGGCATGTAACGGCCTGTGCCGGGGAAGCGCCGCGCCCGTATTACAAATGAAAAATGGCGTACGCTCCAGTTCCAGCGCCGGATTCGGCTGTGTGAAATTGAGCGTCCCGGGTAGCCAGCAATCATGCAAAGCCAGTGTGGCCTTGATGAGGCCTGTAACGCCACTGGCCACATCCAGGTGGCCTACATTGGATTTGACTGAACCCAGTGCACAATATTGTCGCTGTGAGGTTCCATACGCCAGCGTCAGGGCCTGTACTTCAATCGGATCGCCCAGAGCAGTTGCAGTTCCATGCCCTTCAACGAATGCCACGTCTTCGGCGCGTACATCGGCGTTATGCAAGGCATCACGTATGACTTGAGCCTGGCCGCTCACACTGGGTGCAGCAAACCCGGCACAATCGGCGCCATTGTTATTCACTGCACTGCCCTTGATCACCGCATAAATCTTACTGCCATTGGCCAGTGCATCTTCCAGTCGGCACAGAGCAACAGCTCCCACGCCATCACCAAATATCGTGCCATCGGCATCCGCATCGTAGGGTCGACACCTGCCGTCTGAGGACCTGACTCCACCCGGCGTGTACAGATACCCAACCTCTCCCAGCCCGGTAATGGTTGCACCACCTGCCAGCGCCAGATCGAGTTCGCCATTCAGTAGAGCCTGGCATGCCTGATGAACCGCAACAAGAGATGTCGAGCACCCCGACTGTATGGTCATTGAGATGCCGCGCAAATTCAGCTTGTAGGCAACCCTGGTCGCAATGAAATCCTTATCGGTTCCCATCAGGATCTGCATAATGTCCCGGTTGGCAAACTGGGTGGAACCCATGATATTATGCAACAGGTAAATACTCACACTGGTTCCGGCAAACACGCCAGTACGAATATCCTGGCTTTCCGGATCAGGCAGACCACAGTGATTTAAGACTTCGTGGCACACCTCCAGAAATACCCTTTGCTGCGGATCCGTGATCATGGCTTCGGCATGATTCATGCGGAAATAATCGGCGTCAAACAATTCTGGCTGCGGCAACACTGCACAACGAAAGATGTAGTTCGGGTCGTCAAGATGCTTCTCGTGCGTCGTCCCACGCAGGGCATCCGGTGCAATACCCTTGATGCAGGACTCAGAATTTCTGAGGCGATTCCATAGGCCTCGCACGTCCAGACCGCCCGGAAAGCGACCAGACAACCCGATAATGGCGATATCATTGCTGTGCATGCCCGTGTTCCTTCTCGTCTATCTGTGTTGCGATGGCAACCTGGTCATTCAGCAGGAAATCGATGTCCGCAGCAGTACTCAGGGGATTGAGCAGCACAGCTCGCAACAGCGTCAAAGACTGACCTTGGTACTGTGGTACAGGCCGGAAAGTTCTTGACACGAAACTGTCCCCTTTCTGACGTTGCAACTTTTGCAACGAGACATTGAAGGCGCTAATCTCCTCATTGTCTTCTGCGGAGAGCGTACAATTGCGGTACTCTTCAGGCAGGTAGCGGTAAGCCAGTAGATTCATTGTTGGCGCCACAATTAATTCAAACTCAGGGCGCGACTCGATGGCCTGCGCCATGTAGCGCGCACGGGCCATCGAGTCACTGAATAACACGTCATAACCGGTTTTACCGATCACATGCATGGCTGCATGCAAGTACAGCGCCGTTGCGGGGCGCGTGCCTTCCAGCGTAAACCTGCCCTGGTCAAAAGAGGTTGGCCGCACCGCATAGGGCGCGTGATGCATGGTGATTTCGGATAATTCAGGGTCGCGAAAAAAAAGAATGCCGCAACCGATGGGCAGCATCAACTGCTTATGCCCATCAATTGTTACCGTGTCCGCAAATTCAATGCCTTCAAGCAGATAACGGTTACTTTCACTCAACACTAGCCCCCCGCCCCAGGCCGCATCCACATGGAAGTGCACATTTGCCCGCTTGGCTAATTCACTCAGCTTACGCAACGGATCAACACTTCCATAGTCCGTCGATCCAGCGACAGCCACCAGACATATGACGCGGCGCCCTTCTGATTCACAGCTGGAAATGGCTTGTGCAACCGCGCCTAGATTGATCTGGTACTGGTTATCAACTGGGACTTTGTACAATTCGGCACCTAGAAGTTCAGCGGCCTTGTCAAACGAATAATGCATCAATTCGGAACCAATGATAACTGGCCGGATCTTTGCTGCCGACCGGTCTGATTCTACAATCGGCGTATTCATTTGAGCGCGCTGCAACGCCGTCCATACCGCGCATATATTAGCCAGTGTGCCGCCGCTGGTGAAAATGCCCAGCGTAGAGGAGAGTGTCTGTAAGTAACGTTGATAGAAAACATCGCTTCCACGGTAGATTTCGCGGTGAAACATGCCGATAACCTGTCGCTCCAGAAACGTGAGCCCGCGACTTGTCTCCATCTTGACCACGTTCTGGTTCAGAGTCTGGATCAATCGTCCGATTTCAGGTAGAAACTGCGGAATGGGTGCGGTCATATGGCCCAGATAACGTGGCGATGCAAGGTGCGAACAGTGCGGCAGAACATCGCGCTCAAGGGAGGTCAGATAGGCTTCAAGAGAAATACCCTCTCTGGGCATATCGAAATGTTTAAATTTGGCACATATGTCGAAAATCGAGTTACCATCTGATGCATCTGATGCATTCAAAAACCGATCACAACTGTCATCTACGCGCATTCTAATTGCCGCATTATCATCAGAACGATACAAGGCGCGAAGGAATTCCGTTGTCCCATCAGTATTGCGATTTTTGTTGGCTTGTGCATTCAAATCGAAAGTCATGTCCATGGTGAATTCCTCTATTCATAAACGATAAGGGGCTCTGGCCTCGACAAAATCATTGTCCTCGCTTTGGCGTCTTTACGCTCGAACGTGCTGTCCGACGCCGGCGCACATCTGATTTTCTGGCAGACAACGTCACGGTTTGCATGTCTGACTCGCCCTGCGCCATATATTGGGTAAGTCGCGTCACTGTGGGGTATTGGAGCAGCACTGCCACATCCAATGTTATTTGCCCTCGTTCCCTCAAATGACGTTGTATTTGCACCAAAGAAATCGACGTCGCACCCAAATCGAAAAAATGGTCATCCGCCTGAACTTTTTCCAAACTAAGTACAGCTTTAAGGGCGTTTTCGATTCTTTCCCTGCATTCGCTAATCGACAGTATCGGAGACTTGTCACCTAACGATGGCGATACCGTCACGCCTGGAAGGGCGGCCAGACCCTCGATACCGATGAAGAAATCGTCGTTCGTTCCCGCAAGACGCCAATGGTGCAACCGTGCCTGTTCAGGTTCAAGCAAATGCAATCCGTGAGAGGCAAGCTGGCCCGCGTCCAGACCGTTGCGTGACATGCCCACACCTCGCCATGCACTCCATCCCAGCCAGCAAACCTGCTCCCCCTCCGCTCGCATCGAATGCGCCATATCAAGCAATGCGCCATTCGCATAGGCATAGGCACCCGAGAGAGGGAAACCGCAAGCGGCAACCACAGACCCGTAAAGCACCCACTGAGCTGGCGCCGATTTCTGGCTCATTTTCAGTGCCTTCCTCAAAACCTCCAGTCCCTCTACCTTGGCGCGCATGGTGCGAATCAACGCATTGTCTTCCAGTTGCGAAGACAGCCCCGTTTCCATAGTTCCCGCCAAATGACAAATAACATCGAATGTCGTACCTTCAGGCAGCGCCTCCTCAAGTCGCTGCGAGGTTTGCCTGACCATGCTCAGGTCATCTCGGATCCAGTGCATTTGCGCTTGAGGCTGCCCGTCGTCCAGCCATGGCGGGGCATCCGAACGGCCCAACAGCCATACCGTGGCGCCGCGCTCAACGTAGTCTTGCGCTAATAGCCACGCTAGCGCGCCACCACCACCGGTAATGAGAACGTTTTGCGGTTGTGTTGCTGTTATCTGGACGGCAGCCGCCTCACCCAGTGTCAGGCACGCCCAGCCTTCGGTAGTCTGTCGAAACCAACCCGCTTGTACTGGCCATTCAGAAGCCGCATCCGCAGCGGATGAACGTTGTATCATTTGCACTTTCCAACCGGGATTCTCCGCGCAGTAGGAGTTCAGCAGTCCGAACAGTCCCCAGTAGTGGCCTTGCGGCTTTTCGGACAACATCACCCTGAGCAGTCGGGTCGGGGTAGGAGAATGCACCCCAGATGTCGCGGCAAATTGACGGGATAGGTCGCGCAGACATCCAGGGAGTTGCTGCATATCAAACGATGCGTCCGCCTCCCAAACCACAATGTCTGCATACTGCATTTCGTCGGGCTGCTTAGGCGGCGTCCATGTCTGCCAGTACGCTTGCCGTAAGGGCACTGCTTGACCGGAATCCTGATAACGCGGCAACGCATTCTGAAGTAATTTTTGTGCCATCTGGACCCGCTGGATTTTCCCACTGGTCGTTTTCTGGAAACCGTGTCGCGCAAGAGCCACGATTTTTTTCGGCACCAGACCAGTCTCGCGCACCAGTATATCTCGAATACGATCATCAATTGCCCGCGTACTGGTTGTACCCTCCACCGGAACATAGCAGATCGCCACCGCTTCCTGGTCGACATCACGCCAGCTTAATGCAGCAACATATGTAGGCATGATGCCTGTTACGCTTTGCACCTTCTCTTCCAGATCGAAGCAAAAGTAATTGATACCATTGACGATGAGCACTTCCTTTTCCCGTCCGGTCAAATACAGACAGCCGTTGGCTATAAAGCCATTGTCCCCCGTATCAAACCAGCCGTCATGGGTGTACGCACTGTCATTGATTTCTCGTGCGTTGTGATAGCCTCGCATGAGCGACAAGCCTTTTAGCTGAAATTTTCCAACCTGGTATTCACGCAGCAACTGACAGTTGTCGTCTATGATCCGAATATCCATACCAGGTATGACCTTGCCCAGAGAGGCAAAACTGCTGGCGCCTACCTGCATACCGTTTCCAGCCAGGGACAGGCTATCAGAACGGACTTCGTGTTCCTGGGGCGTAGCGTAAGTAATACAAGTACAACATTCGGCCATTCCGAAGCTGGCCACCAAGCCCTCTGGCGCAAGACCAAAACGACCCGCGCTCCGGCGAAACGCATCCTGAGTCGCTTGCGTTACCATCTCACCCGCATTCAGCAACTCGCGTACATGTCCAAGATCAACGGATGAGTCAGAATCAACGGCATCCAGCGCTTGGACAGCCAAATGAAATGCGAAATTCGGCGCCCATCCATGCGTCACCTTCAAGTCAGACATGAGCTGCATCCAGCGCAAGGGCTGCTGCAAGATATAGCCGGTGTCGACGTGAACCTGATCACGCCCCAGATAAATGTCGCGCAAATGAAAAGTCAGGATAGGCACGATATGATCGAACGGAAGCCAATTCAACGTGCGCTGATCAGCATCGTAATTCCGTGCCTGGCTAGTCATTTCCATATACGCCAGTACTGCCTCGTGTCTTTCTTCAATACATTTGGAGCGTCCCGTACTTCCAGCTGTCAATTGGAAAAACGCTGTTGTTTCAGGCTGAGGGTCAGCCAGCGTCACAGGAGGCGCTTCGCCCAGTTGCCTGGGATCAACAATCCGAAAGCCTGGACATTCTCTCAGTAAGACACGCCATACCTTGGGGTCGCAAGCCGGGGCGATCACGAGTGGATGCGCCAGCGTTTCCCATGTAGCCTCGAGTTTGTCCAGACACGCTTGAGCATCCATGCCGATCGGCGCAGCTACCGTCACGGGAATGGCCCCTAGCAGAATAGCTCCCCACAGCGTTATCAGATAATGGCGTATGCCCCCTGCCACTAGAATGACAGGATCGCCTTCATTGACCCCAGCACGATTCAGTCGGCCAGCATAGTCGCGTGCAAGCCGATCTAAACGGGCATAAGTGAGCACCTCCGTGCCCTGCTCATCAATAATCGTAATACCGTGATCCGGGTACTTTTCGACTGTTCGTGCCAATGCCTGTGGCAGATTGCGCGGACGCGACTCCGGCAACCTAATCGCCCCACCACGCGTCAACGCATAGGGCGCCAACAGTAGATCGCCAACCGTTTTATGCTCCAGCAATGTGTCGCAATAAATTCTCAAAAACCGCTGCATCGTTGCCAGCATGCGCATGATCGTACTTTCGGCGAAGTACGCGCGGGCATACTCAAAGTGAACAACCAGTTTTTCCCCATCGTGCAGCGTCTGCAGATTCAGGGGGAATTTGGTCTCTCCAACCTGAACGGATTCGACCTCGCATTGGACCCCTGGCAGACTGAACCCTGCATAAGGCACATTCTGATGAATGCACAAAACTTCAATTAGCGGATCGCTGCCGCGCTGCAGATTTTGCAGTGCACCGAAGGGAATATCCTGATGCTGCAGTGCCTGTCGCCGCCGTTCGACCACGCCATCGAAAAACACCTGCAAGGGCATTGTGTCATCCACGGCAGTCCTGACCGGCACGGTGTTCGCCAGAAAGCCAACCATTTTCTCCAGTTCCGGGTGCAGATGGCGTGCAGCCAGTACTGTGCCGATCACCAAATCCTGTCGCTTGGTGAGCTCATGCAAAGCCAGCGAAAAGGCGGCCAGGACGACGTCATAAATTTCGTTCGAACGCTGTCTACATATTTCAGGAAGCACCGTAGCCCATTGCTTGTCCAGTGTCTGAACGAGCGTAGCTGATTCGTAAACCGACACGCCGTCAGGCAAGTCCGGTAAGATAGAAAATTCGAGCCTGCCCGGCAATTGGGCCAGATAGTCATGCCAGAATGAAGCCAGCCGTTGCTGTCGTTCGACGTCACCCAGCCAGCTGCGGCGCCATGCCTCATAATCAACCAATTGGAAAGCCATTTCATCGGGTGCACGACCTTCATATAAAATGGCAAGATCCTGCAATAAAACACCCACACTCCAGCCGTCGGCAATTATATGATGCATACTCAGCACGCAGGCATAGCTGTCCTGCTCTGCCTGTAAAAGTGAGACGCGCAGCAGGGGCCCCTGCTCTAAATCAAATGGCTGTGCCGATAGCCGCGCCGCTTCGATCTCGCTTTCCTCTTGCAGATCGCCACTGATGCGCCGATATTCTGGCATCAGCCAAACATCCGGCTCTATTTTGAGCGCGGGTTCGACCAGGCCAGCTTCGTTACGCTGCTCAACAAAGCGATAGCGTAAGGCTTCATGTCGTTTAACCAGCAGATTCAGTGCGACAGAAAACTGCTGCAGATTCAAGCAACCGTGCATTCGCAGTACGAATGTCATGTTGTAGCTGGCTGCATCGGGGCGGCTTTGTTGGTATGTCCACAACCCCAGCTGGTTCTCGCTTAACGGGAATACAGTGGGGCGCTCTACCAGGGGAAGAATATCCGCCGTATTGCTGATATTTTTTTCTACCTGTGCTGACTGGCTGGCGATAG
This sequence comes from Halomonas sp. KG2, assembly GCA_030440445.1. Classification (NCBI taxonomy): domain Bacteria; kingdom Pseudomonadati; phylum Pseudomonadota; class Gammaproteobacteria; order Oceanospirillales; family Halomonadaceae; genus Halomonas; species Halomonas sp. KG2. The sequence continues at coordinate 79,472 of CP098529.1, forward strand.
TTGTTGCATTCATCAGTTCACCCATGCTCACATCCGCCTTGAACTCGATGCGCAAGCGGCTAGCCAGTCGAGCGAGCATGAGGGAGTGGCCACCCAGTGTAAAAAAGTTCTGATGTGCACCGATCGGCTGCTCGCGTTGCAACAGCGTGCGCCAGATTTGTTCGATACGCTGCTGCAATGGCGTCAATGCCTGCTGCTCATCCTGTTCGCACTGCAACGCCTGCTGTAACAGCGCCGCCGCCTGACCGCGATCCGGCTTACCCGTACTTAGCCGCGGTAACTGTTGCACCACCTCAATAATTCCCGGCACCATTGGGGCCGGCAGTTGCTGTTGCAACGCAACGCGCACCGCCTGCTGCGTCGCTCCGCCCTGCACTACCACCAGTACACCCAACACCGGCCCGCCGCCTGTGTCTATTACCGCAGACAACGACTGGCGCACGCCGGCCACTCCAGCAACCTGTACATCCAGTCCCTGCAAATCTATCCGGATGCCCCGCAACTTGACCTGCGCATCGCGACGGCCCAGTACTATCAGCTCTCCCCGTGCGTTGCGTATCACCTCATCGCCTGTGTCGAACCAGCGCTCACCTTCATTTTCATAAAACATCGACTCGGCCCGCCGAGCCTTACCCGCATACCCTGGCGAGAGTGCCACCCCCCCAAGCTGCAGCCGGCCAACCAACCCCGGCCACTGCACCAGGCCTTCCTGGCCCACGATCCGTGCCTTAACATTACTCATCAGCTGGCCCACAGGTACCAGCCCGCTGACCACACTCGCGTCCTCCTGTTCTTCATGGCCTACTTCATAGGCTGCCACATCAGCGCTCACTTCTGAGGAACCATACACGTTGACTAGCCGCAATCCGCTGCCCAGGCTTGCCCGCGCCTGGCGCACTAGTGACCAACTCAGTGCCTCGCCGCTGCTGAACACTAGCCGCAGCGACAACGGTGCCACTGCCTGGCCTGCCACTCCATCCTGATCCAGCTGCTCGCACAACGCCTGCAGTAGGCTGGGCGTCACAGTCAAACGATCCACTTGGCCCTCGCGCAAGCGCCATAACAGCCCCGCTGGATCGCGCCGGCGCGCATCACTCGCCACCACCAGCGCCACCCCTTCGAGCAGGTTGCCCAGCAGCTCACCATAAATATCCACGAAACTGACCGAGGTCTTGAGCAGTGCTCGCTCACCCGCCTGCACCCCGTACTGTCGACCCATCCAGTACAGCCGGTTTATAAACCCTCGGACACTACCCTGCACTGCCTTGGGCTGACCCGTCGAACCCGAGGTATACACCCAATACAGCACTTCACTCTCGACACGCCCAGACAACACTTCGCGCTCGGCCAACAAGGCTTGCAACTGTGGCTCCTCCTCGGGCAATGCCACCCAGTTCTGCTGCTCTAGACCCGCCGCCTGCGCCTCGTCCACTTCATTGCTGATAATCCAACGCACACCCGCATCGGCCACCAATTCCACGTGCCGTTGCGACGGATCACCCGGCTCTAACAACAACAGCACTGCACCACTGCGCACCACACCCAGCACCGCCTGCACCAATTGCGGCGAGTGTTCCAGCAACACCGCCACCACTTCGCCCGCGCATACCCCCTGCTGTACTAAGTGTACCGCCAGCGCCTCGGCCCCATCACTTAACTGCTGCCAGCTGACATCTGCCTGATCCTCATCGCCATACACCGCTACCGCCGGGCCCTGACGCTTGACTTGTTGCTGCCACAGTGACCACAGCGTTCCGGCCGGCCACTCCTGCCGATCTCCTTGCCAGACCGACACATCGGCCTGCTTTGCCACTTGCGCCGTTTGCCACCCTATCTGACCCAACTGCCGAGCCGGCTCCACACACAACATTTGACGTAATACCTCGCACAACCCCTGTATCACCGCTTGCGCCAGGCGATCGCCCACCCGCGCCTGCGCGTACGTGGCCACTACCTCCAGACCTTCAGACTGCGGCGAGATCCACACCTCCAGCGCTGTACGATGCGTCACGCCTTCCCGACCATCCAGGCCCTGCGGCTGCAACCGCAGACCTTGCACTTCATATTGCGCCTGATACAATTGCTCATTGCACACAAGGCCCACTTCGAACAGTGGGTGCCGCCCCGGCTCGCGCGGCGGATTCAGCTGTTCCACAACCCGTTCAAACGGCACATGCTGCCATTCAAAGTCCTGCATCACCTGCAATTGCGTGCGCTCCAGCGCCTGACTCAGTGACTCACCCTCATCATATTTAAAACGCAGCACCAACGGGTTCACGAACGTGCCCACCGTGTGTGAGAACGGCGCATACACCCGATTGGCCGCGTACGTCCCGAATGCCACGTCGCCACCTTGGCGCAACCGCCCCAGCACCAGTTGCAGCCCCAGCGCGTATACCGTAAATGCGGTCACACCATGATCTCGCGCCAGCTTTTGCAGCTCCTGCCGCTCCCCTTCACTCAGCTGTTGCGCATACAGCCCGCTGGTCTCATCGCTCGCATGTATATCCATATACGGTAACGCCAGCGGCTGTAGATCGCTCAGACGGCGGCTCCAGTACGACAGTCCCGGCTCTATTTGCTGCGCAAACGCCTCGCTCTGCTCCCAGCGGCTGTAGCGCACGTAATCATGCTCCACTGGCGCCAGTGACTGCCCCGCGTACAGCGCCATCAGCTCCTGCACCAAAACCTCTGTAGCCACACCATCAAGCACCGCATGGTGCACCGTCAGATAAAACACATGTTCCTGCGAGGACAGTCGGATCAGCCCCGCCCGGTATGGTACATGACAGCCTAGATCCAGAGTCGTGCTCGCCTGATCGCGCAGTCTCTGATCCAAACGCTGCTGCCGCTCGGGATCATTGAAGCCTTGCAGATCCTCATACGCCAATTGCACCGCCTCATCGACAAGCTCCACGCACGCCTGACCCGATTCGTCCTGCACAATATACGAGCGCAGGATCGTGTGGCGCTCGATCAACTCAACAAAACTAGCCTCAAAGCGCGAACGCTGAAGTGGGCCATGCAAGGTAAAGCGCAGCGGGATCAGATACTGCGTTCCATGTGGGTCCAGCTGAGATAACATCCACAGACGGCGCTGTGCAAACGATAGCGGGATAGGGTCTGACCTCTCATATACCTGCTCCCAGTATCCTAGGAGAACCCCACCATCTTGCTGCGATATACACTGAGCCATCAATGCCAGTACCGGATGTGTCAGCACCTGACCTATGCGCACATCCACACCCAAACGCTCACGGATCAGCACAACCAATCTGACCGCCAGCAATGAGTCCCCTCCTAGCATGAAGAAGTTATCCTGCGCACTATTCACCTGTACGCCTAGCAACTGCTCCCATAACTGGCCCAGCTCACGCTCGCCCTCTCTGAGCTCGCGCGACTGCGGATGCTGAGTTCGCAGCTGCTTCGCCGTCAGGTCTCGCAATTCCTCCATATCCACCTTGCCATGGCCCGTCAGCGGCAACTGATCCAGTTGTAACCACACCCCCGGTACCATCGCAGATGGCAACTGCGCCGCCGCCTGCTCATGCAGACGCTCGCGCGACTGCGGCTGCTCTCCTGGCTGCAACACCAGCGCCGCCGCCAGCCTTAACTCATACACATACACCAGCGCACGACGTACCTGCGGCCAACCCTCCAGTACCGACTGCACCTCCCCACTCTCGATTCGGTTACCCCGCACCTTGAGCTGACCGTCCGCCCTACCCACAAACTCGATCTGGCCGTCCGGATGGTAATACCCTAGGTCCTGTGTCAGATACAAACGCTCACCCGTCTGCACATCAAATACAAACCGCTCGGCCGTCAGAGCCACATCGTTTACATACCCCCGTGCTAACGAGATCCCGCTACAATACATTTCTCCCGTCACCCAGTCAGGACACGCCTGCATCCGCTCATCCAGGATCCGATAACCGCAATTAGGCAGCGGAACCCCATAGGGCACACTGCGCCACTCATCTGACAGCGGACCGACCGGCGCCGATATATTCCACATCGTCGTCTCCGTGGGACCGCCCACGCTGTACAACCGCGCCTGCGGCGCCGCCAACATCAACCTCTCATATAAACGGCCCGCTACCCAATCTCCACCTACCAGTACTGTTCGCAGACTCTCATACCGCCAATTGCTCACCTGGCCCCATGACAGCAACATCTCTACCGCCGCCGGCACACTCACCCAGCAGTTCAGCGCATACTCATGCACCAACTCACTCCAGCATTGCGGATCCGTGCGTTTGGCTTGCTCTGGCAACACCAGCAATCCACCCGACAGCGGCACGCCCAACACGTCATACACTGACATGTCATGGTGCAATGCCGTCAAACCTAGCGCTCGCACTGGATACGAAAATACAAAGCGCTTCGCACTCTGATCCAGCGCATTGAGCACTCCTGCTTGCTCGATCTGCACCCCCTTTGGCTGACCCGTCGAGCCCGATGTGTACATTACATATACTAGATCCTGACCTGTCGTCTGCCAGCCCGCCAGCTGCTCATCGGCCAGCACCGTAGAGTGGCAATAGCCAGCCTGCCACTCATCAATACGCAGTGTCTCGAACTCTGGCGAGACCTGCGATTGCGTCTGTGCATCCACCAGCACTTGATTGACCCCCGCATCACGTAGAATCGAGTCCAGTCGCGCCTGCGGCTGCGCCAGATCAAGCGGTAGGTAGGCTGCCCCTGAGGCCAGCACCCCATATACTGCCACCAATTGCTGCACTCCTTTGGGCAGCAATACTCCTATTAGCGGCTGCACTTTCCCGTCATTTTTCAATGACGAATCATTCAATAGCTGCAGATAACTACCCAGTTGTGCGCTCTGTGCATGCAGTTGCCCATAAGTTAGGCGCTCGCTACCACACACCGCCACCAGCTGATCATCATCGGCACGCTTGTCCATATTTTCCACGAACTGACGATACACCGGCCGGCTGTCGTACGCCTGCCTCTGATCATTGAGCTTCGCGCGCACCGCCTTCTGTTCGTCAGGCAAATCCACCGCCTGTTGCGACTGCAGCAACGCTTCACAACGCTGCGGTACACACAGACCTTGCAGCAATACGCACCAGGCCGTAAACATCTGCTCTATCACACCCGGATGGAAACGCGAGGCTACGTAATCCCAGTTCACATACAGACCATCGCTCACAAAATAATACTGACAGTCCAACCATACTTGTGGCGTCTGCGTGATCTCCCGCGTCAAACTCCCGAAACGTTCCAGGGTGAATCCGTCAGCAGCCGAGGTGAACACGATCGGCATCGCCATCGTCTCCACACGACCATTCAATCGTGATATTTCTCTTAGAAGTCGCACGCCAGACACACGACTGTGATCAAGCGCCTGCCACAAATCTTCCTGGATCCGCTTGAGCCGATCACCCAGCGTAGCGCCTTGCTGCCGATCCACACTCAGCAACGAGAACGTCGCAAACTCGCCCATCACTGAATTGATCTGCTCATGCACCTGCGGACGGTTAAAGCGTGGTATGTTCAGAGTAAATCGTGGCGTACTGCTCCAGCGCCCCAGCACTTCAGCATACGTGCCTAGTAATAAGCCATTGACCGTCATCCCCAGCGACTGCGCTAGCTCGCGCAACTGCTGCGTCTGCTGCGCATTAAATTGATGCGCCTGACGCTCAAAATGGCCCAACTCCAGTGCAAGCTCACTTCTGACCGGCAACGCCGGCGGACCCGCCAGGTCCGCCACACGTTCACGCCAGTACGCCAGCTCCGACTCATAGGCATCTCCCTGTTCCTGCTGTCGCGACCACAATACATAATCGCGAAACGTCAGCTCCAGCGGCGCCAGTTCAGTCTCAGGATGAAGATAGAGGCAATTAAGCTCTGCAAACAGAACCTGGATACTGCGGCCATCGATGCACCAAGTATCAATACTGAATGCGATCCTGCTTTTATTTTCTTCATCCAGTACACGGATCTCAAATTGAGGCCACACAGCCAGATCAAAATGCTTGTGCGCCAGATCACGCCGTGTAGCTTCGATCATGCGATCCCGCGACGATATATCCAGCTTAAGCAGAGAATGGCGATCTATCGTATACTCAGGCACTACCTCCAACACTTGCTGATAGCCATCAGGCCTTGCAATCACGCGCAGCATATCGTGTCTGTGCAACAACATATCCCAGGCACGATGAAAACGTGCGAAATCAAGATTGTCGACTTCGTATTCCAGATAGATATGCATGGCCGCCGCATCCTCGCGGCCGATCCAGTATGCCTGTTGCATATCCGTCATCGGGAAGGATTCAAACCGCCCAGTCGGATTGATATCAATGCTTTTCGCTGCGGAATTCGCCACTTTCCGGGAACAGGCAATTCGATCCAGCAGATCCCGTTTCATTCCATGCCCTCCTGTGACGAATGCCGTGACTTGAGGCGCTTCAAACGCACCTTTCTTTTAGCCGATGCATCTGCGGTCTGCGACTGACCATCCCGGGAAACCACCTTTGGTTCTGATATGTTGACCGAGGTGCCATAACGTTGAAACAAATAATCGGCCAGCGACAGGACAGTGGGTCTGCCGATCAGCGTTCCCACATCTACTTCCATGTCAAGAGACTTCTGAATCCGCCGGCGATAGCGCACGATTTCGATCGACCCTCCCCCCTGCTCGAACAAGCTGATCTCCGGCTGCACCTGCCGGTCCAGGATATCTTCAAGAAGCGAGGTCAATTTGTCGACAATGTCATGTCGGCCCAGTCCGCTGCCGTTTGCGTTAACCGTCTCGTTCGCTCCGGACCGAGAGGAATTCAAGTCCTGCTCTTTTGCGATGCCGATCAGATAATCTCCCGGTGCAGCGTATAACCGATTGAGTTGGGCCATGCCCTGTTCCAACTCAATCACCTGAAACCCTCTGGCAAATACCTCTGCGCTATCAACCTGACTGCCCATGCCTACGTTGGACCAATTGCTCCAACCCAACCAGCTCGCCACCCAGCCTTCGCTACGCAACTTATCGGCCATACCCAATAGTGCGCCATTGGCGCCCGCATATGACACAGAGAACGGATCACCATACATACCTGCCACCGATCCAAATAAGATCCACCGGGTACATTGCCGAATATCAGGCCAGTTTTTTTCTAGGGCCGCCTTCAGTATCTGTACCGCCACAGACTTGGGGCGGTCTGCGCGAATCAGTTGTTGAGCCTCCAGACGCGGCGGTAATGCGGTTTCGTAAACGCCTGCCAAGTGCAATATAATATCCGGACACGTATTACCCAAAACTGCCGCCAGCCTCTTAGCAGTGCGGTCTGAGTCACACATATCATCCTGAATCCACACCTGCCGGTCTGCGTCGTCGGGGTCGCACCAATCGGGGCACTGCCCACGGCCAAGCAGAATCACACGATGACCGCAAGACAATTCACTTGCGGCAAGTTGACGCGCCAGTGCTCCTGCACCGCCGGTAATCAACGTCACTTTGGCACTTGTTGCTGGTTGCCTGCTTGGCGTCGACAGGTCGGCATCGGTTTGCTCCAGTCTGGTCAGGCCGCTAGCGGTAACCCGATATCTTCCTGTCTCATTTTCCACCGGCCACAGCAGAGATCTATCTGCCGACCGTTGCAGGACCACACAATGCGAATTCGCGTCAAGTGGCAAGCTGCGAAGAAGGCCGTACAGTCTGGCTGCATCCACACTATCCTGAGCATCAACAATTGCACACAAGGCATAGACCTGTGCACTATTGATATCCGACAGAACACGCAGCAACTTCGCCAGCTTCTCTGGATCCGCGTAGATTTCTGGGCCAAAAACCAGTCCCAGTCCGGAGTGCGTAGCGATTTCACGGCCCAGTGCATCTATCGTCAACGGCGACATCTGTAGACCAGAAAGCGGCACGTCACCGATGACTCTCCATTGCCCCGCCGTAGGATAATCGGACGAAGGAACTTGTATCCATGTCAGCGAACGTATTCCCGGCTCACCTTGGGTTTGGTTCGCCTTATTGGCTGCATCGGTCGGCGGCCTCTCCTGCTCCAGAGCAATCAGTGAACCGTCCGCCAGCGCTTTGGCCATTTGCAACCGCTGTATTTTTCCGCTAGTAGTCTTCAAAAAACGATTCCGTGCAACCGGTACCACCTGGGCCGGATAAAGACCTGCCTCGGCAATCAGCGTTTCACGGACTTGCCGGTTGACCGCTTGCAAGTCGGCGCCTTCGCGAGGAACATAGCAAATAGCGACCGTTTCTTGTTCGCCCTCATGCCAGCTGAGCGCGGTCACAAACGTTGGCTCTACTTCTGCAATTTTCTCGACCCGTTCTTCCAGGTCATGGCACACGTAATTTACACCATTGACTATAAGAACTTCCTTGCTTCGACCCGTCAGATAAAGACAGCCATCAGCAACAAACCCGTTATCTCCAGTATCAAACCAGCCATCTTCACTGAACGAAGCTGCATTGACTTCGGGAAGATTCAAATAACCACGCGTAACTGTCGGGCCACTAATCTGGAATCGCCCCACCTGATATTCCTTGAGTACGGCACCGTCCTCTCCCGTGATGCGAATACCTACGCCCGGAATAACCCGACCACATGAAGCAAATCTAGTGATGCCTGCCTGGACTGTATCCTGGGCGAATTCAAGTCGCGACACGGAAATCTCCGGGTCCCGATCTGTGCCATAAGTAATGCATGTGCAGGCTTCCGCCATACCAAAGCTGGGTGTGATTGCCTCCCGCTTCAAACCGAAGACAGCTGCAGTATCCCGAAAATCAGCAATGGTGCGATTTGATACCGCTTCGCCGCCATTCATGCATTCCACGACGTGGGATAGATCCAGCTCAAGTCCTGTGGCTCGTTTCATGGCCTTGGTCACAAGCTTATACCCGAAATTGGGAGACCAGGTATGCGTGATCTTCCGATCCGACAGCAACCGCATCCACAATAAAGGGTCATCCAGGATCAGCGAATTGGCTATATGGGTCTGGTTCCTTCCCAGAAAAATATCGCGCAGATGATAAGTCAGGAGCGGTCCGATATGGTCGAAGGGCAACCAGTTCAACGAACACTGTCCGGCAACATAATCCTGCCCCAGACTGCTCAGTGTCATGAAGGCGAGCAGAGACTCGTGACGTTCGTCAATGCACTTCGATTTGCCAGTACTGCCTGCCGACAGCTGGTAGAAAGCCGTGGCTGTAGGTTCCGGATCGGCAGGGCCGATCGGGTTGTCGTCCAACATCTCCAGATCAACCACACGCATCTGCGGATACTGCCCCAGCAGAGGCGCAAGACGTGCAAGGATATCAGAATCGGCTAGCACCAGCGGCTGGCCCAGCGTTTCCCAGGCATGAATGAGCTTTCCGGCCTTTTCAGGATCTGAATAGTCGTCGTTCGCCGCGACCGTAACCGGAACCGCGCCACTATAAAAGGCGCCCCAGATCCCATGCACATAAGGAACAAACCAGCCAGCAAGCACAATTACAGGTATTGTGGGCTCCACTCCTGCACCACGGATGCGGCCGCCATATTTTGCCGCACGCTCCCTCAAATCATCATAGGTAATATGGGACTCGCCCTTTTCTTCGATAAACGATATCCCTTTCCCGGGATAACGGCTTGCGGTACGAACCAACATCTGCCATAGATTGCGGGGGGTATCCGCAGGAAAATCTACCTGACGCCCCTGCAACAAGGCGGGACGTGCAGCAAACAATTGCAAGTCAGCTAGGATAACCTGGGAGGACGTAGCAATGGCACGCAAAACTTCTGTATAGGCTTTCAGAAAACGCACCGCAGTCCCCTCATTAAAGAGCGAAGAAGCATAGTCCAGCTGGATATCTAGTATGTTTCCTCGATCGACGATCTGGATACATAGCTCGAAAATTACTTCAGAGGTCAGTTCCTGCGGCCGAAAATTCATGCGGACGTCACCAAGCGTCATCGCCTCATCGGACAAGATATTTTGGTACACACACGCCGTCTGTATCACAGGCATGTAGTGCTCGGATCGGGCATGGCCCGCAGCTTTAACGATTTTATTAAAGGGATGATCCTGATGTTCCAGTGCCTTTACGATAGATGTATCCAAAGCATCTAGATTGTCCTGAATATTGAGCTGCGAATCGACTGTACCTCGCAATGCAATGGTGTTGGCCAAAAAATCTACAATGTGTTCCAGTTCTGGCAAAGTGCGACCGGCGACAACCGCCCCGGTCACGATGTCGGCACCGGCACCCGACTCAGCCAACGTCATCATGAAAGCAGCTGCCAATATTTGATACAGCCCCGATCCCCGCTGACTAGCTATGGTGCGCAGCTTCTTGGTTATCGTTGCATCGAGTTCATGATGAAGCGAATGTCCCTCCAGTAAGTGACTGGATTCGCGAGCCCGGTCCAACGGCAAGTCAATACATTCAGGTGCATCGCGCAAATAGTCGCTCCAGAACGCAGCCAGTTTTTTGCGCCGGAGCTGGCTGGCTTCACTGCGCAGCCATGCGCTGTAATCCAGACCCTGGACCGATAAGGTGTCCAAGGTACCGCCCCGATAACACCTGTCCAGGTCACGTAATATCACATCGACCGACCAGCCATCGGCAATGATATGATGCATGCACAAGATCAGCACAGCGTGTTGACTGCTTTGTTGCGCAATATCAACCGGTGTCAGCAATGCGGCTTTGAACAAAGGAGGGCGCGCCAGATCGAAAGGCTGTCCTGCCAGTTCCGTAAAGACCTGGTCTACCTCTTGCTCCAGGTCAAGCACTTCCCGGTAATCAAGATTGACCCAGGCAAAATTCTGTACCTGTCTTTGTGGTTCATCATCTGCTTCCACGAATTGGGTACGCAACGCTTCATGGCGCCTGACCAGGTGTGTAAGGGCCATGGCTAGACGATCGGGTTGTACCTCGCCATGCAGGTCAAACGCGTAGACCATATTGTTCGCCAAATCCCTACCGCCATTGCGTTGTCGCAAGTACCAAAGTCGCTGCTGATTTTCAGATAGAGAATGACTAAGCGAGCGGTCTGTCAGCGCCCATACAATTTGTCCTGTGTTCTTTCTTTTCTCCAGTAACATCGCCTGCTCGGCAATCGTGGGTAGAGAAAGCAAGTCACCCAAATGAACCTGACATTGGAACGACTGGCCCAGGCGAGCAGCCAGTCGAGCGAGCATGAGGGAGTGGCCACCCAGTGTAAAAAAGTTCTGATGTGCACCGATCGGCTGCTCGCGTTGCAACAGCGTGCGCCAGATTTGTTCGATACGCTGCTGCAATGGCGTCAATGCCTGCTGCTCATCCTGTTCGCACTGCAACGCCTGCTGTAACAGCGCCGCCGCCTGACCGCGATCCGGCTTACCCGTACTTAGCCGCGGTAACTGTTGCACCACCTCAATAATTCCCGGCACCATTGGGGCCGGCAGTTGCTGTTGCAACGCAACGCGCACCGCCTGCTGCGTCGCTCCGCCCTGCACTACCACCAGTACACCCAACACCGGCCCGCCGCCTGTGTCTATTACCGCAGACAACGACTGGCGCACGCCGGCCACTCCAGCAACCTGTACATCCAGTCCCTGCAAATCTATCCGGATGCCCCGCAACTTGACCTGCGCATCGCGACGGCCCAGTACTATCAGCTCTCCCCGTGCGTTGCGTATCACCTCATCGCCTGTGTCGAACCAGCGCTCACCTTCATTTTCATAAAACATCGACTCGGCCCGCCGAGCCTTACCCGCATACCCTGGCGAGAGTGCCACCCCCCCAAGCTGCAGCCGGCCAACCAACCCCGGCCACTGCACCAGGCCTTCCTGGCCCACGATCCGTGCCTTAACATTACTCATCAGCTGGCCCACAGGTACCAGCCCGCTGACCACACTCGCGTCCTCCTGTTCTTCATGGCCTACTTCATAGGCTGCCACATCAGCGCTCACTTCTGAGGAACCATACACGTTGACTAGCCGCAATCCGCTGCCCAGGCTTGCCCGCGCCTGGCGCACTAGTGACCAACTCAGTGCCTCGCCGCTGCTGAACACTAGCCGCAGCGACAACGGTGCCACTGCCTGGCCTGCCACTCCATCCTGATCCAGCTGCTCGCACAACGCCTGCAGTAGGCTGGGCGTCACAGTCAAACGATCCACTTGGCCCTCGCGCAAGCGCCATAACAGCCCCGCTGGATCGCGCCGGCGCGCATCACTCGCCACCACCAGCGCCACCCCTTCGAGCAGGTTGCCCAGCAGCTCACCATAAATATCCACGAAACTGACCGAGGTCTTGAGCAGTGCTCGCTCACCCGCCTGCACCCCGTACTGTCGACCCATCCAGTACAGCCGGTTTATAAACCCTCGGACACTACCCTGCACTGCCTTGGGCTGACCCGTCGAACCCGAGGTATACACCCAATACAGCACTTCACTCTCGACACGCCCAGACAACACTTCGCGCTCGGCCAACAAGGCTTGCAACTGTGGCTCCTCCTCGGGCAATGCCACCCAGTTCTGCTGCTCTAGACCCGCCGCCTGCGCCTCGTCCACTTCATTGCTGATAATCCAACGCACACCCGCATCGGCCACCAATTCCACGTGCCGTTGCGACGGATCACCCGGCTCTAACAACAACAGCACTGCACCACTGCGCACCACACCCAGCACCGCCTGCACCAATTGCGGCGAGTGTTCCAGCAACACCGCCACCACTTCGCCCGCGCATACCCCCTGCTGTACTAAGTGTACCGCCAGCGCCTCGGCCCCATCACTTAACTGCTGCCAGCTGACATCTGCCTGATCCTCATCGCCATACACCGCTACCGCCGGGCCCTGACGCTTGACTTGTTGCTGCCACAGTGACCACAGCGTTCCGGCCGGCCACTCCTGCCGATCTCCTTGCCAGACCGACACATCGGCCTGCTTTGCCACTTGCGCCGTTTGCCACCCTATCTGACCCAACTGCCGAGCCGGCTCCACACACAACATTTGACGTAATACCTCGCACAACCCCTGTATCACCGCTTGCGCCAGGCGATCGCCCACCCGCGCCTGCGCGTACGTGGCCACTACCTCCAGACCTTCAGACTGCGGCGAGATCCACACCTCCAGCGCTGTACGATGCGTCACGCCTTCCCGACCATCCAGGCCCTGCGGCTGCAACCGCAGACCTTGCACTTCATATTGCGCCTGATACAATTGCTCATTGCACACAAGGCCCACTTCGAACAGTGGGTGCCGCCCCGGCTCGCGCGGCGGATTCAGCTGTTCCACAACCCGTTCAAACGGCACATGCTGCCATTCAAAGTCCTGCATCACCTGCAATTGCGTGCGCTCCAGCGCCTGACTCAGTGACTCACCCTCATCATATTTAAAACGCAGCACCAACGGGTTCACGAACGTGCCCACCGTGTGTGAGAACGGCGCATACACCCGATTGGCCGCGTACGTCCCGAATGCCACGTCGCCACCTTGGCGCAACCGCCCCAGCACCAGTTGCAGCCCCAGCGCGTATACCGTAAATGCGGTCACACCATGATCTCGCGCCAGCTTTTGCAGCTCCTGCCGCTCCCCTTCACTCAGCTGTTGCGCATACAGCCCGCTGGTCTCATCGCTCGCATGTATATCCATATACGGTAACGCCAGCGGCTGTAGATCGCTCAGACGGCGGCTCCAGTACGACAGTCCCGGCTCTATTTGCTGCGCAAACGCCTCGCTCTGCTCCCAGCGGCTGTAGCGCACGTAATCATGCTCCACTGGCGCCAGTGACTGCCCCGCGTACAGCGCCATCAGCTCCTGCACCAAAACCTCTGTAGCCACACCATCAAGCACCGCATGGTGCACCGTCAGATAAAACACATGTTCCTGCGAGGACAGTCGGATCAGCCCCGCCCGGTATGGTACATGACAGCCTAGATCCAGAGTCGTGCTCGCCTGATCGCGCAGTCTCTGATCCAAACGCTGCTGCCGCTCGGGATCATTGAAGCCTTGCAGATCCTCATACGCCAATTGCACCGCCTCATCGACAAGCTCCACGCACGCCTGACCCGATTCGTCCTGCACAATATACGAGCGCAGGATCGTGTGGCGCTCGATCAACTCAACAAAACTAGCCTCAAAGCGCGAACGCTGAAGTGGGCCATGCAAGGTAAAGCGCAGCGGGATCAGATACTGCGTTCCATGTGGGTCCAGCTGAGATAACATCCACAGACGGCGCTGTGCAAACGATAGCGGGATAGGGTCTGACCTCTCATATACCTGCTCCCAGTATCCTAGGAGAACCCCACCATCTTGCTGCGATATACACTGAGCCATCAATGCCAGTACCGGATGCGTCAGCACCTGACCTATGCGCACATCCACACCCAAACGCTCACGGATCAGCACAACCAATCTGACCGCCAGCAATGAGTCTCCTCCTAGCATGAAGAAGTTATCTGTCGCCGCCGGCTTGACCCCCAATAGCGTCTCCCAAATCGCAGCAAGCTGATCCATTCGATCGTCGGGCCTAAAAATGGTCTCGGCTACCAGTTGACTCAACCCGAACTCATCTGAGGACGTAGTTTCAGTACTGTCACGCATGGTGGTCTCGTCCGGCCATACTCTTTTTTGCAACTCTTCAAGCGCTTGCCCCGGCTTGCTAACAATGGCCTGTAAAATCGCCCCATACGTCTCCAGCAAGCGTTCGGCATCGTCAGTGGGCAGCACCATTTTGTTGTAATTCAGATCAAGTAGAATATGCCCACCTTCCGGCGTCACCATCAGCTCGGCCTCCATGCGACTTTGTAGCCGGTTAAGCGGAAATGGCGTCCATTCCAGTGCACCTGACTGCACCTCCGACAGGCTCTCGGCTTGCATCACAAAACCAACCTGGTAAAGTGGATGACGTTCATTCAAAAGGCCACTACCGCCAAGTTCTTTAACCAATTGTGAAAACGGCAGCCGCAGATGCGCAAAAGCAGCCAGCTTTCGCTGATGCACGGTTCGCAGAAAATCCGTGACAATCTGTCTGCTGTCTAGCTCAGTGCGAATGATTACATTATTGACGAAGCTGCCAATCAGCCCATATGTTTCCGGCTCTATGCGACCAGCATCATACGTGCCTATCAGAAAATTCTGCTGACCTGAATAGCTTTTCAAAACCACTTGCCAGGCGGCCAAATAGATCACAAATGTGGTAATCCCCATCGTTTCTGACAACTTGGCTATGTCTTTATGCAAGGAATAATCCAGCCGTCTGCTCAGCACCGCCGGCTTTGCCGCTTGCGGCAATACTGTTGCCTTTTCACCGCTTGCCTTTCTCAGAACAGGCCAGTCGAAATCATTCGCATCTGTAAGTTCCCTTTCCCAGAAAGCCAGATCAGTCTGGCGGTGCATACGGACCTGTTCTCGGTTCCATACCGCATAATCAATATAATCGATGGGTAGTGATTTCAGGCTAACAGGTTGCCCCTTCATCGCACTCTCATAGCATTGGCCTAACTCTTCCATGAACACAGAGGCCGACCAGCCATCGAAGATTGCATGATGAAAGTGAAAAACAAGGATGCCTGCATGCGCATCATTCGTTTGCGTGGTGGCAGTTGGCCATGTCAGATAATGAACACACCAGCCTGGCTGACGGGTCAAATCTAACTCATCCTGCTCAGCGCGAGCCAAAGCCTGCCCGAACGCCTGAGCGTCGGAGCAGTGTTCAACCACCAAGGGTTCATAGGCTTGCGCAAAATCATATTGCACCAATTCTGCTTGTCGATATTCGAACACCATGCGTAACGGACGATGACGTTCAATCATGCGTTGCAGGGCAGTGCGAAGACACGCCAAATCTGGTTTGTTAGAAAGCCGGCAGCCATAGCAGACATGAAAATCCATACGACCTTCCGACAGCACTTCGGCCAGCCAGATATCCTCCTGGCTATGGGACAAAGGGCCTTCGGACAACTGCAGGGTGGGAATCGATGCGATTACACTGGCGGCTACTGTATCCAACAGCGCTGCTTGAGCCTCCAGAGTAGGTTTGGAGAAAAGGTCAGGCAGCGACAGAGTACGACCCAAGCGCTGCTTTACCAGGGCGATCAATCTGACCGCCAGCAATGAGTCCCCTCCTAGCATGAAGAAGTTATCCTGCGCACTATTCACCTGTACGCCTAGCAACTGCTCCCATAACTGGCCCAGCTCACGCTCGCCCTCTCTGAGCTCGCGCGACTGCGGATGCTGAGTTCGCAGCTGCTTCGCCGTCAGGTCTCGCAATTCCTCCATATCCACCTTGCCATGGCCCGTCAGCGGCAACTGATCCAGTTGTAACCACACCCCCGGTACCATCGCAGATGGCAACTGCGCCGCCGCCTGCTCATGCAGACGCTCGCGCGACTGCGGCTGCTCTCCTGGCTGCAACACCAGCGCCGCCGCCAGCCTTAACTCATACACATACACCAGCGCACGACGTACCTGCGGCCAACCCTCCAGTACCGACTGCACCTCCCCACTCTCGATTCGGTTACCCCGCACCTTGAGCTGACCGTCCGCCCTACCCACAAACTCGATCTGGCCGTCCGGATGGTAATACCCTAGGTCCTGTGTCAGATACAAACGCTCACCCGTCTGCACATCAAATACAAACCGCTCGGCCGTCAGAGCCACATCGTTTACATACCCCCGTGCTAACGAGATCCCGCTACAATACATTTCTCCCGTCACCCAGTCAGGACACGCCTGCATCCGCTCATCCAGGATCCGATAACCGCAATTAGGCAGCGGAACCCCATAGGGCACACTGCGCCACTCATCTGACAGCGGACCGACCGGCGCCGATATATTCCACATCGTCGTCTCCGTGGGACCGCCCACGCTGTACAACCGCGCCTGCGGCGCCGCCAACATCAACCTCTCATATAAACGGCCCGCTACCCAATCTCCACCTACCAGTACTGTTCGCAGACTCTCATACCGCCAATTGCTCACCTGGCCCCATGACAGCAACATCTCTACCGCCGCCGGCACACTCACCCAGCAGTTCAGCGCATACTCATGCACCAACTCACTCCAGCATTGCGGATCCGTGCGTTTGGCTTGCTCTGGCAACACCAGCAATCCACCCGACAGCGGCACGCCCAACACGTCATACACTGACATGTCATGGTGCAATGCCGTCAAACCTAGCGCTCGCACTGGATACGAAAATACAAAGCGCTTCGCACTCTGATCCAGCGCATTGAGCACTCCTGCTTGCTCGATCTGCACCCCCTTTGGCTGACCCGTCGAGCCCGATGTGTACATTACATATACTAGATCCTGACCTGTCGTCTGCCAGCCCGCCAGCTGCTCATCGGCCAGCACCGTAGAGTGGCAATAGCCAGCCTGCCACTCATCAATACGCAGTGTCTCGAACTCTGGCGAGACCTGCGATTGCGTCTGTGCATCCACCAGCACTTGATTGACCCCCGCATCACGTAGAATCGAGTCCAGTCGCGCCTGCGGCTGCGCCAGATCAAGCGGTAGGTAGGCTGCCCCTGAGGCCAGCACCCCATATACTGCCACCAATTGCTGCACTCCTTTGGGCAGCAATACTCCTATTAGCGGCTGCACTTTCCCGTCATTTTTCAATGACGAATCATTCAATAGCTGCAGATAACTACCCAGTTGTGCGCTCTGTGCATGCAGTTGCCCATAAGTTAGGCGCTCGCTACCACACACCGCCACCAGCTGATCATCATCGGCACGCTTGTCCATATTTTCCACGAACTGACGATACACCGGCCGGCTGTCGTACGCCTGCCTCTGATCATTGAGCTTCGCGCGCACCGCCTTCTGTTCGTCAGGCAAATCCACCGCCTGTTGCGACTGCAGCAACGCTTCACAACGCTGCGGTACACACAGACCTTGCAGCAATACGCACCAGGCCGTAAACATCTGCTCTATCACACCCGGATGGAAACGCGAGGCTACGTAATCCCAGTTCACATACAGACCATCGCTCACAAAATAATACTGACAGTCCAACCATACTTGTGGCGTCTGCGTGATCTCCCGCGTCAAACTCCCGAAACGTTCCAGGGTGAATCCGTCAGCAGCCGAGGTGAACACGATCGGCATCGCCATCGTCTCCACACGACCATTCAATCGTGATATTTCTCTTAGAAGTCGCACGCCAGACACACGACTGTGATCAAGCGCCTGCCACAAATCTTCCTGGATCCGCTTGAGCCGATCACCCAGCGTAGCGCCTTGCTGCCGATCCACACTCAGCAACGAGAACGTCGCAAACTCGCCCATCACTGAATTGATCTGCTCATGCACCTGCGGACGGTTAAAGCGTGGTATGTTCAGAGTAAATCGTGGCGTACTGCTCCAGCGCCCCAGCACTTCAGCATACGTGCCTAGTAATAAGCCATTGACCGTCATCCCCAGCGACTGCGCTAGCTCGCGCAACTGCTGCGTCTGCTGCGCATTAAATTGATGCGCCTGACGCTCAAAATGGCCCAACTCCAGTGCAAGCTCACTTCTGACCGGCAACGCCGGCGGACCCGCCAGGTCCGCCACACGTTCACGCCAGTACGCCAGCTCCGACTCATAGGCATCTCCCTGTTCCTGCTGTCGCGACCACAATACATAATCGCGAAACGTCAGCTCCAGCGGCGCCAGTTCAGTCTCAGGA
>CP098530.1 GCA_030440445.1 Halomonas sp. KG2
GTGGATTTTGGGCCACGATCGTTGGCGGCGGGGCACCAAGATCATTCCAATCAAGCGCCGCTAGCTCACGGTCTACGTCATAGACCAGCCAGTAACGGCGGTGCGGTTGATTTGGCTGTATGTACCGCGCAGAGAGGGCCCGCTGCACATCACGAATGAGCAACCCATGGCGAGGATTGTCGGTATGGTATGGCTTCCGAGGGAGCCGCTGGCGAAAAAGCACCAGATTTGTTGGGCTTGGGCCTTGGCAGGCCAGTGCTGGTTGGGTCACAATATCCTCACTTACTGCACCCTCGTTCCCGTCATGCCGCCAAGCTAATCCGGGTTCGGGGGTGTTTCCTTTTGGGCACTCTGCTGAGTGCTATTCCTTTGTTTTTACTCTTAAGAACCGCCGCCGTCCAGCCTCAGCGGTAGACTTCCTTCCGATGCCCGATGCGAACAACGAGCACGCACACACGATCATTTTCGATCTGTGCAACCAACCGATAATCACCGACGCGGTACCGCCACAGTTCGCCCATATTGCCTTGCAGAGGCTTCCCAAGCTGCCTGGGGTCTTCCAGCGGCTGTACGCGCTCTCTCAGGTAATTACGGATGCGTTTAGCCTCTGTGTGGCCTATTTTTTTCAGTTGCTTAGCCGCCGTATCCGTCAGCTCAATTTGCCAGACCAAGCTCACGCTCCACATCGTCCAGTGAGTGAGTAACCTCATCTCCGCTGCGCAGTCGTTCCAGGGTCTGTTCAGCCAGATAAATGTCCTCAAGGTCTTCCAGATGTTCGAGGATCGCTTCTCGTGCGTAATAGGTCTTTGTGCGTCCAGTAGCCTTGGCAAGGGCTTCTAGGCGCATCTCAATTTCGCTGGGCAGTCGAATGGCCAACATGGCAGGTCTCTCCAAACATTGATATACACGTATAGCATATGCCTATTTTAGATCTATCACTAGCGTCATATGCCAAAACCATGGCCCCGCTGCCGGGATTTCACCCTCTCCGATTCCCGTCCTCTGGCGTCCAACGCTTCACGCTCGCGCTCAACCCCTCGACCTGCTGAGCCAAGCGCAACACCTGCCCGCTCAATTGTTCTGTCCTGCTGTCTCTCGCTTCGCTCAAGGCCGCCACCTGCCCGCTTAAGCGCTTCACCTGCTCGCTCAGGGCCCGGTTGTCCCGGCTGGTTGCCTCGAACATGGTTTGCAAGCTCTCGTAAGCGCTCTCCCACGCCTTTTGCTGCCTTTCGTAGTCGCTCTGTAGTTGCTCGAAGGCGCGCAATAGCTCGCGTTCCAAGTTGGTCATCTAGTACCCCTTCAGGATTCGATATTGGCCATTCTCGCCGAACGCGTCCGGCTTCTCCCCGAGACTGTCCGGGTGGATCTCGGCGCACAGCCTCCTGCTGTCCCCGCATGTCGTCAGGTTGATATCCCCTCCCTGTTCGCTCAAACGGCTTATCGTGGCGTTCTGCTGGCTGATCGTGTCGACCTGGTTCTTGATGTGCCAGCCCAACGCCCAGATGGCCCCCGCGCTCAGTAGCAACGTCACGATCACGGGAATGGCTACCGCCATCCAGCTCCTGAGCGCGATCCGCTCTAAATTCTGCGACTGGGCGCGGATGGCGTTTTTGGTTCTCTGCTCGCTTTCGCTCAACGCCGACAGTAAGGCGCTCTCGTGCTTCTCGAAGGCGCTCACTACGGCCTTCTCGGTACTCGCGGCCCGCTCTTTCGATCTCTCCTCGAAGGCTGTCGCCAACTTCGAAATCTCGCTCATACAGCTTTCCTCGCAGTCGCATAGGCTTGCCGCCTTCCGGGTCGGCAATGCTGATGCTGGTCTTGGTTTGGCGCGTCACTTCAAAACCTGCCCCCTCAAGGGCCGCCACCACTTCGGCGCGGTTTGTCACCTCGCCTTTTTCAGCCAACGCCAAAAGCCCATCAGTAACCTGGCGTTGTGCTTTTTCCTTGTCTCGCGGCAGGTTAGCGGGGTACGTAAGGGCCCTCTGGTTGGCAGGGTCGCTAGGGTCATGCAGGTTGTATTTGGCGTTCGTTAGGGTCTTCCAAGCATCAACTCGGGGACGGTCGGCGCGGTCGTAGTAGGGCTGTAATCGCCTCCCAGTAGTCAGCTCGGTATTCGGGATGACGAAATTCAGCTCCAAGCGGTCTTTATCCCGGTGCTCAACCCACAGGCAGTCGTATTGGTCAGCATCGAGGCCGGGCATCAGGGCCCTCTCAAAGGTGTCCATGATTTGACGCTTATGGGCATCGGGAAGATCAGCCTCCGCAAACGACAGAACGCCGCTGGTGTAGGTCTTGGCATAGCTGCTGGCGTCGATCAGCTCCCTTGTTTGCTCGGGGTCGCCTCGCAGCGTTTCGGCACCTTCCCGGTCGCGGTCCTTGCCTAGCAGGTAATCGACCGGCCCAGAGCCACTACCAGCGCCTCTGGCGTGAAATTTCACTATCACCGGTACTGACCCCTTAGTTCGGACAGTTCGCGCTCTACGGCGCTCAGAGCGGCGATAACGGCCACTCTGTCCACTGCTCCCCATTCGCCGCTGTTCACTCGGCGGGCAATCTGGTTGATGTTGTTCCCGATTCCCGCCAGTTGGCGCAATAGCGCTGGGTCTACGGGGTCAGGGCCCTTTGACTGCCTCACCCAGTCACCATCAGGGTTTAGACACTGCTCGCGCATCCACTCGGCGAGCTGGGCCTTGGGGCAACGCCATTTCAACGTCTCATGCTCCTCGGCAGAGACCCGAACCTTGATGATCTTCTCGCGCTTCGGTTTGGCGTCAGCCATAGCCGCCTCCTTGGTTTTTCACATGGCCACCGCGCAGAGCGTGCCCGCTTCCAGCGGGTGCGATATGGGCGGTGGCTACGGGGGGTGTTGGGGGGCGGTAGCCCCCTGACCCAGCTCACAGAGGCCCAGACGAGCGAAGCGAGTCAAAGGGCCCTCTGTGTATGCTGGCTTATGTCTGTGGAATCGTCAACAGGTGGGGGTTAGTTTCAGGATCAGTGGCACTACGCTGACGCCTCGCTCTGCTCGTTGTCGGACACCGCATCTCACGGATCAAAGATCCGTTTCGCTACGGATGTCAGGAGTGATAATGTGCTAATCTTTCATTTGTACTTAAACACAAACACACATAGGTAACTGCATGAGCAACGCCGGTGACCAGCTTAGATTGGCGATACAGGAATCACAGGGGAAGGCAGGCAAAGGGGATAAGCGTGTGCCAGTGGAAGTGCCACCAGATATTCATGCAGCGTTGAAATCACTAGCTGCGCGGGAAGGCACCACCATGAGGGCTCTCGCACTGGAGGGGCTAGCTCACATCTTTGATAAATACGACCGCTAAACCCCGCCCTGACGGGCTGTTATCTGATATGGCTTCGAGTGCAACTTAAGAACGATTCTCACAGCCCATATGCGCTACGCTGTGTGCTGTTTGTCATGATTAAGGCCTGTCTATGTACCTCAAATATGTTCTTTCCTGCCTAGCGCTAGGCAGCATTGCTGCCAATATCAGCGCTTGTGCCAGTACAGGCGTCGACTCAGAGCCACGCCTGTATTTCAAATCCCATGCTAATGAGTTTGAAATAACCCCAAATTGTTTACGCAGCGTTTCAATGAGCGAAGATGGAGATGGGCGAGACTTCATCACTGTGGACTTTATTCGATCAGAAGGTTGCTATGGCAAGCTCGATACCTGGGTGCGAGGGAACATTGGGGAGGATGTGAGATTGATCTTCAATGGGGAAACTGTATCTGGGCCGAGTCTAGTTGCAGGGCCCTTAGCGGCTGACAACGTTTGGATAGGGTCTGAAAATAGCGATCTTTTATCAGATGTTTACAAGCATCTGTCCCTATCTAGATAGCTTAGGCCAGACTTCAACCGTACATGCTCAACACGCTCCGCGACTTTTGCAGCCATTTGTTCTGCTGTAGCCCTGGGGAGCATGATCCAGTCCCGGGCTAACAGCCAATCTAACGCTGCCTGAAAAGGGTCTTTATCTGCTTGTGCAAAGGCATATTCCTTCGCACCCATGTAAAGAATTTCCTGCTCGTAAGGGTTCACAGCTTTCCTAGCCTCTTCCGGTTGTAGTAAGTGCGGCGGGAAACACCTAAAACGGCCCATGGTTGGCTTTCAGCTTCTGACCCTTGCCGACGGGCCTTGCCAGACGCAATGCCTCCCTTGCGTCCATTCCGAGCTTGCCACTGGCTAAATCCTTCCTGGCTGAAATGCTTGTGGGTGTACCGGGCAACGCTCTTGGCCGTCGCTTTCACTTCGCTAGCCGGCAATTTTCCAGCCTTGGTGCCCGAAAACTCGGATATGTTATAGCCCTCAGCACGACTTAGGCATGCTTCAAGCCATCGTCCGTACTCCGGCCACCCCTGCCGAATGGCTCGATAAGCCCACGTCCGGAGGTATTCAAACAAGTTGCAGTTCCGGCCTAGCCCGTAGGCCGGAAGCCGCTTACGGCGGTCTGCGTAGGGGGAGAGATCAAGCCAGCTATCAAGGTCGCCCAACTCGTACAACCGCGGCTCCCACTCAGTAACACGCCAATGGGGGTGTAAAGGGTTTTTGCAGATCAGGCCCGCATAGTCCTCATCGGCCCCCAACACAGCTCGTAGCGCGCAATCTACGGCGGCGGCGTACCGCAACGGCGCAGATTTCGCGTCTGGTGCCGTTCTAACAGGCACATCGAGGCCATAGATCAGGTGAGCATGCCCATTTT
>CP098531.1 GCA_030440445.1 Halomonas sp. KG2
GATTCCTAGCGCTGCGCGCTATGCGGCCTTGCCAGGCCGCCCAAAATTCGCAGAATTTTTGCCGCCGATAGGCGGCTGGTTTTTGCCTGGGAGGCGCCAATGCTGAGATTGTTGTTCATCGCGCTGCTGGGCGCTGCACCAGTCGCGGCAGCGATCTGGTACAGCTGGCCGCAGCTCGATGAACTCCACAGCATTGACTACCCGCTGGAGCGGGTGCTGCTCGTCGGTGCGGCCCTGAGCTGGCTGCTGGTCGTTGTGCTGGGCAGCATGCTGCCGCTATTGCGCTGGATTGAGCACGCTGAGCGTGAGCGAATTCAGCGTCACGCTCAGCGGGATATGGCCAAAGAGCTGGGCATGGCACAGTTCCGCGCCGAGGCAGCGTTGGCCACTGCAGATGAGGCCGAGCGCCTGCGCAACTTAGCTGAGCAAGAGGCACGGCAAGCTGAGCAGCGAGCGAGGGAGAAGGCACTGACCGAGTTAGAGCATGAACGGACGGTCATGCAGTCACGGCAGGAAGCGCTCAACAAACAGATCGCCCAGATTGAGCAGCAGCAGGCCCAGCTCGATGCGGTTGAGGCTCAATATCGAGTCTGGGTTGAGCAGCAGCAAGCCGCTGTCGCCCAGGCTGAGCATGAGCGCGATCAGGCCCGTGAGATGATGCGAAACCGCCTGTGTGGCCATGAGCGCCGCTTGCGGCAGGCGACAGGCCACGAGCACATGGATTTTGAGACGTTGAAGATGATCAGCCCTCCGCGCCCCGTGCGCGTACGGCGGCATGCAGCGTCTTAGCTGAGCAAGTCCCCTGACACACGGGATCCATAGTGTGTCACCAGGGCCAGATGCCCACTGGAGCCGCCGTCCCTATCGGCCTCGATCCAGGTTAAGCAGTACCTGAGACCCCGCAGAAATAGGGGGGTGACTGTAGTACCTCGCGAAAGCGCTACCGCGCATGAAGCGCCGCAGGGTTAAGTAAAGTCGATAGACGCTCTTTAAACCGTTGATTTGCTAAGTGTTCCGATTCCGCTGGGATCGGATGCGAGAAGAGAAACCTAGTGCTGCCAACACTGGGGAGGCCCGACAGTCGCCAACTGTCGGGCTGCCACTGCCGAAGCCGTGTGCTCCTAATCGAGCTGGCACGGCAAACGTAGGGCGCTCCGGGGTGAAATCCCCCGGTTCGACCCAATCCACTGGACGCCCGAATGGGCGGGGTTGGGCGACACGGAAACGGGCCTCGTGGCGACACGATAAGCCCTGTCTGTTCCGAACAGGTGGAAATCCTGGCTGCGGGCTGCTGGAGACGGTAGAACGCAGACCCTGCTGGTGGGCTGCTGAGGGCGTTCGTAAGGCGTCAGGGCGCGGAGGGGAAACCTGGAAGCGTTGGTACTCGATGGGGCAACCTGTTGAGATCGCTGTATAGCTCAAGCCAGTAATTGCGGCCGTTGAGGTCGCATCGGGGTAAGAGGCACACAGCCATGACCTTGCGGGTCTGGCCATCATGTTGAAGGACGGCGCTAGTAAGCGAGCTGCTTTGGAATCTCGGGCCGCTGAAAACCCTGCTACGGCAGGTGTGAGGTGTAGACCAGGGCGTCGATCTGGAGTGAGTGGCGGTGTGTTTTGACGTAACAGACTAACGTGGGAAGCACCTGGGCGGATGGACGGTTGGCACTGTCCAAGCCAGGTGTGGGAGAGCTGTTGAGTAGGCGCGAAAGCTGCTGGGCGATATGGTCGAAGCCCAGTGGTGAGGCGGAATAAGGGCAGGTTGGCACCTGGCCCCGCTATGAGCTGAAAGACGGCGGTGGTGGCGTTCTCTGGGGGTGGCACCCCACGCATAGTGCTCCCCGTTGCGATGGTATCGCGGCGGAGCACTTGGCAAACACGGTTTTAAGGGCACATGACCCTGTGAAGCTCCTGCACCCTTCGGGGTGCGGGGGCTTTCTCAAGCGCCTGGTTTCGGGTGCTTGAGAAAGCCTATCCCTTCCCATCAGGCCTCTAAGCCCGCAGAAGGGCGTCTCTGCCTTCCTCCAAGCATCTGGCTTGGCCAAACGACCAACCGGCCATCCAGGCGTCTCGCTGAGCCGTTTTGAGCGCATGTGGGCACGTTGATCGGCCATGGCCTAGCGGTTGCTCTGCTAAGTGCCACGCAACGGCGTTATGCAGCCCCGCGTGCCACTCTGGCGACTTGTCGCTACCCCAGCCTACAGCTGTCAGCAGCTTGTCAGCGTGGTCATGGTGCCATTGCTCAATCATTACTTTCTCCTTCATTTGTTGATATTGGCAAAGGTTGCTGGAGGTGTGCATCTCCCTCTGTTTTTGATTTTGGTTGCTGTCTCTCAATTACTGTCGTGAATGCAATCCGATTGCCGTTGAACGCGAAATTCGGGTTGATGTAATACCAGCCTTGGCGTAGGTGTTTAGCGATTATCTGAGCCTTTTCCAGCTCGGCTAGACCCCGCCAAAAAGTTGGCTGAGATAGCTTGATAGGCGGCTTTCTATCGGAGTGTTCTGCTAAAAACTCATCAAGCACGATCTTGTCTAGCGGTATTAAATCTCGCTCAACCGCTCGGTTCTGCAAGCACCAGAGCAGCACGTTAAATGCCTTGATACCGGCTGCCTTGAGGTCAAAAGTGAGAGCAATATTGGCAGTAAATAGCTTCACAAACTGCTCAGCATCTACACGTCGATAGGTCGTTACATGGGTACCCTGAACCTCCCCTGTAGCTTGGTTTACCAGGATGTTGTCGTCCTTCCCTAGCTGCGACAGTCTCACGGCTTGCCCTCTGATCGGCACTATCATGTTTTCGATAAATGGGTTCTTGTCGTACCTGACAACCTTGCTCATATTCCGCCCTTAATCTGATAGACCAGCATTCAAAAAATTATGTCGGTGAATCAAAAATAACCACTTTATTGATAGCCGTCTATCATTAATTATCTTTTTTTCAATAGACCGACCAACTAGTTCTGATAGACCGACTAACCCGTTTTGAAAAAACGGCTCCCGCCCCATGCGGGTTCGTTGGAAATCCCTTCTTATATCTTGTTAAGGGGGGATAAGAGCGAAGCGAACTACCAACCTGTTTGAGAGTGCGATATGCACTCTGATCAGTGCAGCCCTGCACACTAACGCCCTCGTTCCTCGGTTGTTGGGCACCGCCGTTCACGAATCGGAGATTCGTTTCACGACGGATGCCAGGGAGGGGAATTGTTCCAATTTTTTAACCCATCAACTGCAACCCCGTTTAGCAAGGAAAGGAGGGGTATCCGCGATAGCGGATGCAGCGACGAAGGAGCGGGAACCCGCTGGGCACTGCACTGAGGGCCTGCACGTGGGCTTGGGCGCCGCTGGGACTAAAGGCACCCCCAGTCGTGCTAAACCGATGTTTTTGTTGTTTTGGTTCTGGCGGCGATGCTCTCAGCTTTGACGGTCTCGCCTTGGGTGTAGCGACCTAGCCAGCCGATGTGGAGCCGTTTATGTGGCCACTCGCCTCGGTTCAGGCGCTTCCATCGCTTAACTGCGCTGTTCTCCAGGGCGTACGCCTGTTTCCTGGACTGAGCAAATCCTGGCACGCGCTGCAGGCTGTGTAGGGCCTGCCGGAGGGCATCGCCGCCATCACTAGGCGCGTTTTGTACTGCGCTGGCTAAACGGGCCTCCCAGCCTGCATAGGAATCCGCAGTGATTCGCCAGGTCCACGCAGGGCTATTGCCTGGGCGCGGGGCTTTTAGAGCCTCATAGTCAGCATCCGGCATGGTCAATCGCCCGCGTTTGCTGCCACTATGCTGTAGGTTTTCAAGGTCGTGGGCCATGCCCTCGCCCTCTGTAACTAACAGCCACCACCAGATTTTGCCGGGGCTGGTTTTGTCGATCAGGCCAACCAGGTAGCTATTGCACTGGCCTTTTGCTTTGCGTCGCCACCGTTGTTGAGCTGTTGCGTGAATTAGATAACGGTCTAAAAATTTAGCCTCAAGTGCAGGCCATTTTTTGGCCTCGATGCTGCCGGCTGTCCAGTAGATATATCCCCTCGACAGGTGCCGAAGCAAAAGACGCATCGCGTCTGTTTTGTACCGAAAAATCACTGGATGATTCCCCCCAATTTTCTGTTTTGCACGAACACCTTTATCGCTATATCCTACTGAGAGTATGTGAGTAATATACCTGCCAATGTAGATTGTGCTATATAAGAATCTTGCACAATTGTAGATTTAGGCACAAAGA